>CAYVBB010000043.1:0-9093 GCA_964448515.1 uncultured bacterium
GATGCTCAAACAGATTTAAAAGCTCAGATAGATACAACTGGATTGACGAAATAAAATTGGCGAGTTGTTGCTGAAAATTATGAGCAAGAAGAGATTTTAGAAAATTATGATTTTTATAATACCTCTACGCCAATTTCAGATAATTCTTATTTAGTTAATTTACATATACCTTCTATAAATTTTGATTTTGTCTTAAATGATGTGTATAATAATTATTTTGATCTTTATTTAAGTCCTATTGCATCATCATTTACAGATTTAAGTAATTTTTATAATATTAGTTTTAATCAAAATTCAGAAATTTATTTGAATTATGCGGGTGATGGAGTTATTCCAAATGAAATAAATAATGTTTCATTATTAGAATTACTTGATGATAATAATAATTTAAATACTCAAAATATTTATTACACAAATGGTGATTTTAATGAGTTTGGCGAATTGACTTGGTATGCTCCCATTCAAAATGATGCTGGAACTATCAAAATAATTGCTAAAGGTATGGTTTATGATTCTATATTGCCAAATTCATATAATTCTATTGATTCAAATTCTGGGAAATTTAATATTGAATTTTATTCAGATAATAGTATGAATATTCTATTGCAAGAAGATAGTAAAGATAATATTATTTTTAATGATGATTACAATCTTATATCAGATGTATTAGTAATAAAATCTAATAAAGATATTAATAATTACGATATGAGAATATCTTATGATATTGATGATATGTTGAACAATAATATTGCTTTTGGAAAGATTATTGAAAATACTATAATTCCTATTCCTTCATTTATAGAAAATAGTAGACTTATTGCATATACTCAAGATTTTGGTTCTTATATAGTAATAAATTCATATGATAATGAAGATAATGATGAAATACCAAATGATGTTAGTATAATTTCTTGTTATCCAAATCCGTTTAATCCATCAACAACAATTAGTTATACACTTGAAGATGATATAAATGTAAATTTAAAAATATTTAATATTAATGGTCGTAAAGTATTTGAAAATGAAAATATTAATTCGAAGGCTGGGTTAAATGAATATAAATGGAATGGTGTAGATAGTAAGGGCAATTATTTAACATCTGGTATTTATTTTATAGCGATTGAATCTAATGATAAAATTTTAATGGATAAGGTAACATTGTTAAAGTGAAGAATATATTATATATATTAATATTTTTGTTTAGTTGTGAATTGGATCAACAATTTGGTGTTCAGGAATTTGAAGATAGTTTTAGCTATTATGATTTTGTTGCATATGGCTGGGGTGAAGTTTTTAATGGAGATAAGACTCTCGCATTAGATTATTTTAATCAAGCGTTAAATTCATCTGATATTACTTATTACAATAGTGCTATTGTTGGAATGGGATGGGCTGTGACCTATCAAGCGAATAATTTGTTAAATACTTCACAATGCATTGATAATGATGAAGATTGTACTGATATAGTAAATCAGTATAGAAATAATGCAAAATGTTATTTTTATAAATCATCATTAATTGAGGATTTAAGTTTGCAAAATAGTACTCAAATTTTAGAATGGTGTAATCAAGATGATGTTGATATAGATAATCTATATAGTAGTGTTGATTTTATGAGTATTGAATTAGAAGATATGGTTAATTATTATACAGGTTGTGTAGATGATGAAGGTAACCCTTATGTAAGCTGTTTTGAAAATTTTGTTATTGATTTAAAAGTAGGTTATATTTATTTAGAATATTTATCATATATTCAATCTCTTCTAGATGATTCAATTGAAGATGAATCAACGGAAAATATTATAGCTTTATTTGAACAATTTTATACTTCTTATTCTAACTATGATATTATGGAAGATAAATCTAATTATATTACAGATTATTCTCTTTCCTATAAAAATATAGCATCACTTATTTCAACATTATATTTGAATTCTGGAAATTATATTTCTTCTTGTCAATATGCTCAATATGCTTGTCCAGAATTAGATTGTGATGGCGATATTTTAAATCTTATTGATTGCTTAGATAGTTTTTAAAAATTTACTACATTTTGTTACACCTTTTACTCTCTTAAAAACATATATATTTCATATATTATAATTAGAAATTATGTATTTTTTATTTACAATATTATATTTATCGATTATTATTAATGAAGAGGCTTTAAGTCTTCCTCATTATTTTACTGATGAAGAATTAAAAAATAAATCTTTGATTTATTTAATGTCAAGAGATACAGAGCCTCCAAATACTCCAATTAGGAATATTGCTGAATTTGAACCTATGCAAGGTGTTTTAATTAGATACCCATTTGGGATATCGACTTCAATGATTCGAGAGATGGCTGAAGATGTTAAGATATATTGTTTGGGTTCTTCATCTTTGCAGAACTCAGCTTACAATTCAATGAATAATGCAGATGTTGATATGTCAAAAGTTGAATTTATTACTGGGTCTACAGATTCATATTGGACTAGGGATTATGGACCTTGGTGGGTTGTTGATGGAGATAAGAATGTTGGTATCGTTGATTTTACATATAATAGACCTAGACCTAATGATAATCAAGCACCAATAAAAGTTTCAAATCATTTGCAAGCACCATACTTTGCAACTGATATGATTTCTACTGGTGGTAATTATATGACAGATGGTCTTGGTATGGCAGCAGCGACACATATAGCTTATACAGAAAATAATCAATGCAATACTAGTGATCAAACTAGTATTCCTTTAGAAAGTTGTAATTATGTAGATAATCAAATGAGTGATTATTATGGAATTAATCAATATCATGTTGTCGCTGATCCAAACAATGAATATATTGATCATATTGATTGCTGGGGTAAATTTTTATCACCTCAAAAACTACTTATTAGATCTGTTCCTTCAAATCATTCGCAATATAATGAAATAGAGAATGTCGTTTCTTATTTTGAATCAATATTAAACTCATATGGTGAATCATGGGAAATTTTTAGAGTATATACACCTGATAATCAACCATATACTAACTCATTGATTTTAAATGATAAGATATTCGTTCCTACTATGGGAAGTTCTTGGGATGATGATGCATTAAATATTTATCAAGAAGCATTACCAGATTATGAGGTTTTAGGCTTTCCTGGTTCTTGGCAATCAACTGATGCACTACATTGTAGAATAAAAGGTATTCCAGATTTAGAAATGCTTCAAATTTTTCACAATCCATTAAATGACTATATAGAACCTCAGAGTAATGGATATCAAGTACAGGCTATTATAGATGACTTAAGTGAATCTGGTTTAATAGATGATGAAGTAAGAATTTTTTATAAAAGTGATTTAATGGATCAATTCTATCCTATAGATATGGGCGTGTGTGATATAGATATTCCAGATTGTTATCAAGCTACAATTCCTCCTCAGCAAGAAGATACAAATATTTATTACTTTATAACTGCTCGAGATTATTCAGATAGATATGAAAAATTACCAATGGCTGGATATTATGATTTTAGTGTTGTAGCAACACAGTTAGTTGAAGATGGTGATGTAAATATGGATGAAAATATTAATGTATTAGATGTTGTCTTAACTGTAAATTATGTATTAGGTTCAGGTGATTTATCAGATTATCAGATTCAATTGTCTGATTTAAACAATGATACAATTGTAAATATTTTAGATATTATATTAATTGTAAATATTATATTAGAAAATTAAAATGAAAAAAATATTAATAATATTATCTTTGGTTAGTTATATGTTTTGCTTAGATCTTTATAAGGAAATAAAAATATATAATAATGATTTAAGTGATCATGGTATTTTACATTTGCTAGGTATTGATGTTGATCATATCTATAGATCAAATGAATATATACAATTTGTGATAAATCAATATGATTTAGATAAATTAATATTAGAAAATATTTCTTATGAGATTATTCATGAAGATATAGAAGAATTCTATAAAAGTAGATTAATACAAAATTATTCAAGTAGAGATTTTAATTATGGCTCTATGGGTGGTTATTACACATTTCAAGAAATAGAGGAAAATATTGATGAACTTATATCTCTTTATCCACATATAATATCTGAAAAAATCTCAATTGGTCTTTCATTAGAAGGAAGAAATATTTGGGCTCTAAAAGTAAGTGATAATCCAAATATTAATGAAAGTGAACCACAAGCTTTATATACAGGATTACATCATTCCAGAGAGCCTATGAGTTATATGAATTTATTTTATTTTATGCATTGGCTAGGAGAAAATTATGACTCAGATTTACTAGCTCAACATTTAGTCAATAACAGAGAATTATGGTTTATCCCAGCAATCAATCCAGATGGACTAGTCTATAATCAAACAATTGCACCTGATGGTGGTGGGATGCAAAGAAAAAATACAAGAGATTCATGTAGTAGTACTCCAATTGGAGTTGATTTAAATAGGAATTATGGATATTTATGGGGTTATGATAATGAAGGCTCTAGTCCTGATGGATGCAGTGAAACATATAGAGGCACTAGTCCTTTTTCTGAGCCTGAGACTCAAGCGGTAAGAGATTTTGTTAATCAACATAATTTTAAAATTAACTTTAATTATCATAGTTATAGTGATTTGTTAATATATCCATTTGGGTATGAATATGAAAATAATGCACCTCAAGAGGATATAGATATTTTTATTGAATATGGTGAAGATATGGTTCAATATAATGGTTATACACTAGGTACTGGCCCAGACTTGTTATATCCTGTAAATGGAGAAGCATGTGATTGGATGTATGGAGAAGCTGATATTTTTTCTTATACACCAGAAATTGGTGGTAATTCAGATGGATTTTGGCCACCAACTCAAAGAATTTTACCACTTGCTCAAGAAAATTTATATCCAAATCAAGTACTTGCTTTAAATGCAGGTTCAAAATATGATGTGAATATTTCTCTAGATAGTGAAAGTTTTAATTCTAACGATATATATCCATTATTTATTTCTATAATGAATAGAGGATTGACCGATTCAAATGGTGCTGTTAAGGTAGATATAATTACTTCTGAAAACATAATATTTGAATTAGATGAATTCACATTAAATGAATTAGATTCAAGAGAGTACATTGATTTAGAAGATATATCATATTTTGAGTTAAGTAATCAATCTTCTAATGGTTCAATTGAAACAATTACTGTTAATGTATATGATAATGACTATTATTATTATTCAAAATCTATTGAAATACTAATTGGAGAACCAATTTCATATATTTTTGATGATTTTGAATCTAATTCTTCATGGCAAATTGGCTCATCAACTGATTTGGCTAGTGCAGGAGTTTGGGAAAGAGCAATTCCAAATCCAACATATGAAGATGATAATCAAATAGTACAACCAAATGAAGATCATACTGATTTTGGTAATTATTGTTATATGACAGAGAATTCAACTAATCCAGATAATGAAACTCAATCAGATGTAGATGGAGGAGCAACAACATTGTTCTCTCCAATTTTTGATTTATCAATGTATGAACAAGCCTTAGTTTCTTATTGGAAATGGTATACTAATAATTTGGGCAATAATCCTGGAACTGATTATTGGAAAGTAGATGTTAGTAATGATGAAGGGTTATCTTGGACTTCTCTTGAAAATACAAATTTGTCTAACAATTTTTGGAAATTCAAACAGTTTTTAATATCAGATTATGTAACATTAACAGATAAAATGCAATTTAGATTTATTGCTGAAGATGTTTTTAATGATGGGGATGTAGGATCAGGAGGTTCCTTGGTTGAGGCTGCCTTAGATGATTTTAGAATTTCTATCTTTGAAAATGATAATCAATGTACTCTTGGTGACATTAATCAAGATGCTTTGGTTAATGTAGTAGACATTGTTCTTTTAGTAAATATAATAATTAGTGATGAAAATATAGATGATTATTTATGTTCTTCTGATTTTAATGAAGATAACCTGATTAATATTCAAGATATAATTTTATTAGTGTCATTAATATTAAACTAAACACCTTTTTTATCCTTATCCCATATTTTTTTATGTAATTGTATCTGGAATCTGATTTTTAAATTATCTTTTAGTATCCAATTAATAATTTTTTCTTTATCTATTTTATCATGAACCGGTGAAATTAATAGTAAACATTTTTTTTCAAGGTTATGATTTTTAATTGTTTTTTTAACCCAATCATAATCTGTTTTGTTGCCAACTACAAATTTTATCTCATCTGTTTTTTTTATGTAATCTAAATTTTCCCATAAGTTTTTATTCTCCATATTACTTGAAGGGCATTTTAAATCAAGGATAATATGAGTTTTTTTTGAAATGTTTTTAATTGGTAAAGATCCTCCCGTTTCAACTAGAACTTTTTTATTATTTTTTTCTAGTTCATCAATTAATTTAATACAATTTTTTTGAAGTAATGGCTCGCCTCCAGTTATTTCAACTAAGTTACATTTATATGAGTTTACTTTTTTTACAATTTGTTTAATTGTCATGTCTTTTCCTTCATAGAAGGCATATTCTGTATCACAATATGAACATCTAAGGTTGCAGTAAGTTAATCTTATGAAAACACAAGGCAACCCTGAGTAAGATGACTCTCCTTGAATGCTGTAGTAAATTTCATTTATTTTTAAATTCATTAGTACAATAAAATTATTTTAATGGACATATAAATTTATTAAGTTAAAATGAATTCTGCTTAACATATTTTATTAATTAAAAGGAAATAATGGAAAATAATTTCCCTAAATTGTTTATTCCTGGACCTACTCATGTATCAAAAGATATATTAAAGGAATTATGCACAGATCAAATTGGACATAGAACTCCAGAAATCTCAGATTTGATTGGTTTTATTGTAAATGGAATAAAAGAAATTCTTTATACAGAAAATAAGATTTATTTGGTATCACATGCAGCTACTGGTTTGTGGGAAATGGGAACAAAAAATTCCGTTAACAAAGGTATTCTTCATTGTGTGAATGGAGCATTTAGTTCAAAATGGGCATTATCCTCTAGTAAGTGTGGATTTAATACAGCTGTAATTAATTATGAGTGGGGAAATGGTATTAAAACAGAAGATGTAGATAAATATCTTTCTTCAGGTGAATATGATGTTTTTGCTATGGTACATAATGAAACATCAACAGGTGTAATGAGTAATCTTAAAGAGATCTCCAGATTATTAAAATCAAAATATCCTGATATTTTATGGCTTGTAGATGCTGTTAGCTCTATGGCTGGAGTTAAAATAGATGTTGATAATTTAGGGATAGATTTTTTACTTTCTTCAACTCAAAAAGCTTGGGGGTTACCTGCTGGTTTTTCTATTTGTTCTGTATCTAATAGATTCTTAGATAAATCAAAAACAATAGAAAATAAAGGTTATTTCTTGGATATTGATGTTTATGATAAATATATTGATAAATTACAAACACCAACAACACCTTCAATACCACACATGTTTGGACTTAAAAAAGTAATTGAAATGATAAAAAAAGAAGGTCTTGATAATAGATGGAATAGACATATTGAAATGGCTGAGCTCACTAGAAATTGGGCTTTTAATCATGGACAAGAATTATTTCCTGAAAAAAACTATGAATCTATTACACTGACCTGTATTAAGAATATAAAAAATTGGGATGTAAATAAAATTAATGAAATATTGTTGAAAGAAGGTTTTAGAATGGATAGAGGTTATGGTGCTTTGAGAGGAAAAGTTTTCAGGGTTCCACATATGGGGAATATATATATGGAAGATTTGAAGGAATATTTAAATGTATTTGATGAGGTTTTATGTCAGTTAAAATATTAGTTACAGATCCTTTGTCCGATAAGGGACTTGAATTATTAAAAAAATCTAATTTTGAAGTTATCTATAAGCCAGATAATTCAATGGATGATATTTCTCTTATACTAGATGATATTGATGGTTGGATTATTCGAAGTGGTACTACAATATTAGAAAAACATATTTTAAAAGCTAAAAAATTACAAATTATTGGTAGAGCAGGTGTTGGGACTGATAATATAGATATTGAATCTGCTACATTAAATGGCATTATTGTTATGAATGTTCCAGATGGTAATACAGTCTCAGCTGCTGAGCATACTATGGCAATGATATCTACTTTATCAAGAAATATTCAACTTGGACATATGGGATTAATGAGCGGTAATTGGGATAGACATAAATTAGTAGGTAATGAATTAAGAAGAAAAACATTAGGAGTTGTAGGTTTAGGTAAAATAGGTAAAGAAGTTATAAAAAGAGCCTTGTCATTTGATATGAATATTTTGGGTTTTGATCCTTATGTAAGTCAAGAACATTTTGATGAGACTGAAATAAAAGTTGTTACACTTGATGAATTAACTGAAAATAGTGACTATATAAGTCTACATGTTCCTTTAAATGATGCTACAAAAGATTTATTTGATTTAGAAAGAATGAAGATGATGAAAAAATCTTCAAAGATTATTAATGTTGCAAGAGGTGGAATAGTTAATGAAAAAGATTTAGCTGTAGCTTTGAATGATGGTATTATTTCAGGTGCAGCAATAGATGTTTTTTCTAAAGAACCGATAAGTAAAAACAATGATTTGTTAAGTGCAGATAATATCCTTTTGACTCCCCATTTAGGAGCTTCAACATATGAAGCTAAAGAAGGTGTTTCGCTTGGTGTTTGTCAGCAAATGGTTGAATATTTTATCAATGAAAAATTATTAAATGTTTTAAATGTTCCTGTATCAGATTCAAGTCTTTTGAAAAAAATGGCTCCATTTTATAATTTAACTGAAAAGATGGGAAGTATATTATATCAACTATCATCCTCTCCAATAAAAAATATTAATGTTACATGCTATGGTTCAGCTGAAGATAGTAAATCTATACTTACAGTTTTATTAAAATCAGTTTTATATGGAATTGTAGATAGTAGAATTAATATGATTAATGCTGATTTTATAGCAAAAGAAAGAGGAATTATATCATCACATAGTTATAAAACTGACAATGTTCCATTTTTAAATTTAATAAAATGTGAAATTGATACAGAAGATGGTATGTTTGAAAT
>CAYVBB010000044.1:0-9076 GCA_964448515.1 uncultured bacterium
GACGTAAAGCTACAAGACATTTAGAAAAAGGAAGAATTGTTATTTTTGCAGGTGGAACAGGAAATCCTTATTTTACAACTGATACAGCTGCAGCTTTAAGAGCGGTTGAGGTTAATGCTGATATTATTATTAAAGGAACTAAAGTTGATGGTGTTTATTCCGATGATCCTGTTAATAATAAAGATGCAATAAAATATGATTCAATCTCATTTAAAGAGGTCATGGATAAAGAATTAAAAGTCATGGATATGACAGCTATTACTTTATGCAAAGAAAATAAATTACCTATCGGGGTATTAAGTATTAAAGATGAGAATTCATTATTAGAATTCATTAGTGGAAAAAGTATTGGAACAATAATTTCTTAGGAGTCTTATGGAAAAATTTTATAATGAAGCAACAGATAATATGAACAAAGTAATACAGCATTATCAGAGAGAAATATCTATTATAAGAACAGGAAGAGCATCAAAGGATATATTAGATATCGTTAAAGTTGATTATTATGGAAGTACTGTACCATTAAATACTATTTCTAATATAACTGCTCCAGATCCTAGTATGATTCTTGTCCAACCTTTTGATATTTCTAGTATTGAAGTAATTGAAAAAGCTATCCATGAAGCTCAATTAGGTCTTAATCCTAATAATGATGGTAAAGTTATACGTTTATCTGTTCCTCCCTTAACTGAAGAAAGAAGAAATGAGCTAATTAAATTTGTACATAAATTAATTGAAGATGGTAAAGTTTCTATAAGGAATGTTAGAAGAGAAAGTAATGATAAAATTAAATTATCTGAAAAAAATAATGAGATTTCAGAAGATGATTTAAAAAGAGCATTAGATAAAATTCAAACGATAACAAATGAGTTTATTGATAAACTTGTAAAAATTCAAACAGTTAAAGAAGAAGAAATAAGGGTTTAAAACTAATCTAAATAATTACTTATTTCTTTTTTTGCATTAATTAAATCTTCACTATCTATTTTTAAAATATAAGCAATCTTTTTTATAAAATGACTTTCTAAATAATGTAGGTTTTTATCTGCTAATGCAACTTCAAAGCAACAACATATAAAATCAATCTTATCTTGATAAGTAAAAACTCTATTTAGGACTTTGCTATCTTCATAAATATCTGATGATTTATCAAATTCAATAAGAGTATTGGTAGTTATTTTACTAGCATTTTCAATACTGATTTCAAAAAAGTCATGAATAATAACATTAATAATATTTTTCTCATTTTTATCAATGTTTCCATCGGCATTAGAAATTGATAATAAAATTTTTGTAGCTGCTATAATTTCTGAATTATTATTTGATTTCATTGGTGTATATTAACAATATATTTTTAAGGTAAAAATGAAAAAAAATACTATCGTTATAATAGGAAAGCCTAATGTTGGTAAGTCGACATTGTTTAATCGCATGATTGGCCAGTTTAAATCTATCGTATCATCAGAAGAGGGTGTGACACGTGATAGAATTTATGGTACATTTGAATGGTTAACTCAATCATATGAGATTATAGATACTGGTGGGTACATTCCTAAAGATATAACAAAGCTAAATGACCAAGTTAAAGTCCAGGCTGAGATAGCTAAAAACCAATCAGATTTGATTCTATTTATGATTGATGCTAAAAAAGAAATATCATCTAATGACCAAATACTAGCTCAAAATATAATTAAATCAGGAAAGCCGTATGTTTTAGTAGTAAATAAACTTGATAATTTAGATGAAGAAAAAAACTTTTTTGATCATCATGAGCTAGGTTTAGAGACTCCTGTTTTTATATCAGCTGAGTCAGGACGAAATGTAGGTAAACTTCTTGATAGAATATCAGATTTTTTTGAAGATAGGAAGGATATTAATGCTATTGAAAGTCATGATATGTCTTTAGCTGTTATAGGTATGCCAAATGTTGGGAAATCTTCGTTTGTTAATAAGATATTAAATGAAAACAAATCTATTGTTTCTGATATTGCTGGAACAACAAGAGATAGCATTGATTCATATATTAAATATTTTAAAAATAATATCCGACTAATTGATACTGCTGGCCTTAGAAGAAAAACAAAAATTAATGATGCTATAGAGTTTTATAGTATAGTTCGAACAAATAGAACAATTGATGATTGTGATGTAGCAGCAATTTTAATAGATGCATCTAAAGGTTTTCATAATCAAGATAAAAATATTATAAAACAAGTGATTGATAGTGGTAAAGGCTTGATTGTTATTGTTAATAAATGGGATTTAATTGAAAAGAAAACTATTTCTAAAGATGATTTCAAGGAAGAAATGATATATAAGTTGCCAACACTTAGGCATTATCCTATTAGATTTATATCAATAAAAAATAATTATAAAGTTAGATCTGTTTTAGAACAATCAATTGAAGTGTATGAAAGACGAAATATTAAAATGAAAACTAAATTGTTAAATAATGTGTTTTCAGAAATAATTAAAGAATATCCTCCTCCATCAACAAAAGGAAAAGAAGTAAGTATAAAGTATATAACCCAAATAAGAAATTCTCCACCCTTATTTGGTATTTATTCTAATCATCCTGAGCTTATTTCTAAGACCTATAAAAAATATCTGATAAACCAAATTAGAGAACGATTTAATTTTGAAGGTGTTCCTCTAAATATATCTTTTAGAAAAAAATAAAAACTCATGTTAATTAAATAGTTTGTTTAATATAGCAATTATGATATATATTATCTTCCCAAATTTATTTGGTTCAAGCGCGGGGTAGAGCAGTCTGGTAGCTCGTCGGGCTCATAACCCGGAGGTCGCAGGTTCAAATCCTGCTCCCGCTACAAGGATTTATCATATTAATAATATGATAAGGTCTGATGAGGAGATGATACCCACAAAAAGGGACTCAACCACATGAGTCCCTTTTTTACATTCTGTAATCAATTTTTTTATAGAAATTAAGAATATATTTTTTAAATTTTATTGTGAAGAAAATATTTTATATACTTATTCTATTGCTTAATATTGCCTATTCTGATACCCATTATGGATATTTAAAAGAAGTAGAGATGAGCTTTTGCATGGATGAATGTAGTCAATATTTTATTGAACCTGAATATGGTCCTGGTCAAGGAAGTCAAATAAATGTAATCTTTAGTGATAATTTTAGTAATATAGATTTATATATAGATCGATATGTGGTTGTTGAAATTGGTCAAGAGATTAATTGTGTTGAGTGTAATGCTTTTGAAGTAGAAGAGATAAATTTATCAGATGATTGTTCATTACCTGTATCATGCTTAGCTGATCCGTGTTTGGTAGCATCACCCTGCGAATTAAATACCCCTGTTACTTGCGAGTCAGTCTATTGTGGTGGTTGTTATGCTGACTTTTATGACTTGGATAATAATTTAGTTGATTGTTACAATGATAATGATTGTACAGATGTAGGTAATGTCCAATTTGGAATGTGTGATATGTATTTAGGAATTGCACTTGTATATGGTGAGTGTGATTATATATCTGGTTGTGGATGGGTAATTGATGGTGTTGATTATAGTAATTCTTTTTATAATTCATTCTCAGAATGTGAAGAGAATTGTATTGAAGAAGACTACTCATGTGAAAATATTGAAGATAATTATGTAGAATTACATACGGGTATATATAGTGAATGCCAACTTGATAATGATTGTATGGCTGTTTGGGGACATTGTGGTGTTGGCTTAGGTGGCTGTCATTATGCAGTTAATACTGAAGAATATCCTTTTTATCAAATTAATGCTTTAGTTAATGATTGGGAAACATACGAATGTGGAGGTGGAGTATGTGATTGTTTAGACCTTCCTTATGCTGAATGTAATCTCGGGCAATGTGAGTTAACTTATTGTTTAGAATCAAACCCAGCTGGATGCCAAAATACAGGTTGTGATGATGGATTTGAATGTATTATTGATGTGAATGATTGTATTCCTTCTTCTTGTTGGTGTGAAGAATTTACAGGCAATTGGATTTGTACCGAAGATTGTGGTGGAGGTGCTTGTTCGCCTATTTTATATGGTGATATTAATTTTGACTCTTTTATTAATGTGTCTGATGTAGTATTATTAATTAATATTATTTTAAATCCTGACATTAATGAATACAATGAGATTGCAGATATTGATTTAAATTTAGAAGTGAATATTCTAGATGTTGTTCTGATTGTCAATATGATACTTGCAAATTATTAATCAAAAAATTATTTAATTTTTTGTATATTAAGACAATAATTCTAACATAATTAAATTAATTTCTATGACCACTTGGAATAAAGAAAGTTTTATACTTGCATCAAAAAATGATTGCATCCCTAGTATAAGTAATTTTATTGTTGCTTTAGTTAATTTTTGTGATGAAAATGCTGATAATATTTCTTGGGGTCGAGGCAAAGGATATGGAACATTAACCTTTAAATGTAATAGTTTGGATTATGGTAGTATTTCACTTTTTCATTTAACTACAAATGGTCAAATTAAATTTCCACTTAATAATTTGAGAACTAAAGTTGACCATAAAGAAATTATAAATGATTATCAGTTGAAGCTAGAATCAAATTTTATGATGGATTTTGATGAAGATAGGTATCCTGTTGATAAATTTTTAAATATTGATGAATTGTTTCTTATGAAGTCTGAAATTGATAGATTTATTGTTACAATTCAAAGTGTTTCAGCGAGACTTCATCAATAAATATGCCCAAAGAATTTAAATTTCTTTTTAAACCTGTATTATTATTCATATTTCTATTTTCGGTATTGTTTTCACAAGATGATTGTAATAATCCAGATGCTTTAAATTATAATCCAGATGCTGATAATTTTGTTGATGAATGTGTTTATGTTGCTGATATTCCAGTACAATATATAGATGAAGATACTCCACTTGATCTTGATGTATCACAATTTTATAGTGGTAATTCAGATTTTTTTTGGGGAGTAGGTATGCAGGTTAGTTGTGATCAAGATCTCTCGTCAAATCCTTCTGATGGCAATCTAGGTTATGATGATGTTGATAATGTCGAAGATTGTTATTTCTATAATGGTACATTTTTACGAATTACTGTTCCTGAAAATTTTGATTCTCAAACAGGAATAATTACACTAAATGTTATATGGCAGCCAACATGGAATACTAGGATTGATACATTTTATATCATAGTAAATCCTATCAATGATCCTCATGAAATTGTCACTCAAAATAATGAATTAGAAGCAACAATTGGAAATAATTTCGAACTTTTTATTGAAGTTGAAGATGTAGATGATTATGCTTTTTCATTTGATTTAGCTAATCAGCCAACCAATATGAATATAGTAAGCTACACTACATCAGCACTTGTTTCTTATACACCCCAAGAATTTGATTCTTTTGATACCTGCGGTGGAATTGAATGTTTTACATTTCAGATAGATGTCTCAGATAATGAAAATTTCACTATTTCAAAGGAATATGAGGTTGCAATTGTAGAGTTTAATAATCAATTACCAATTATTGAATTTTCTAATTCAGATAATACTGTAAATGAGGATAGTAACATAACTGTGAATTTTACTGTTTCAGATGATGATGGATTTAATGCAAATGATTTATCTGTAATTGCTATATATTCTAGAAGTTATATTGTAAATGAATATTATTCAGCATCAGGGAGTGGTTCAAACTATAGTACTTCTTTTTCATTAAGACCAAATTGGAATGGACCATTTGAACTTATGATTATTGCTGATGATGATGTGAGCTATTCAACTGAATCATTAGAAATTAATGTTAATCCAATAAATGATAATCCATATATAACTGGGTATCAAAATATTAGTTTTAATGAAGGTAGTAATACTGATGTAAATATATTTATATCAGATATTGATACAAATACATTTTTGAATGAATCGCCTTATAATTTTGCAAATATGTCATTTGAGATTGAACCAGATGAATCAAGTCCCAATATTATACACCAATTAACTTCTGGTGGTTCAGGTAATTCTTCTGCAGTAATTAATTTTTCAACTGAAAATTTAGATTGGTTTGGTCAAGAAAATTTCACTATTACTCTGGATGATGGTGAATCTGGCCCTGTTAATCAATCGTTTTTAGTAACTGTAAATAATGTTAATGATTCACCTACAATTGGTAATATAAGTAATCAAACGATTGATGAAGATTCAATTCTAAATTTATCAATTGATATTGAAGATATTGATTCAGAAAATTTATCATTATCAGCTTCATCAGATCATTTATCATTTGAATTTAATAATAATAATATGCAGATTACTCCTAGTAAACACTATAATGGTAATAATTTAGATGTTCAAGTTACTGTTTCAGATGGTTCTTTATCTGCTTCTACAAATTTTAATCTTTCAATATTACCTATTAATGATAGCCCTTTTACTAATGATATAAATTCTTCTTTAGAAGAAGATACACAGATTGATATTGAATTATCTGGAACTTTAGGATTATGTACAGATACAATATTAAACAACTCAGATGGTTCGATTACATGTGATTGTGAAAATTTAGGATTTGGTGCATGTGATATTGAGGATCAGAATTTAACTTATCAAATTTTACAAAATCCATCTAATGCAATAGTTGAAATTAATGGTAGCGTTGTATCGTATGTTCCAAATTTGAATTTTTCTGGGGTTGATCAATTTATATATCAAGTGTGTGATCAATCTAACCTTTGCTCTAATGGTAATGTAAATATTAGCGTATCGCCTGTAAATGATCAGCCGATTTCTGATGATAAATCATTCGAAATAAATGAGGATGAGAGTGATTATGAAATTATATTAGATGCAACAGATGTTGAATCAGAGAATTTAGATTATAGTATATTAAATGAACCTGATTTTGGTACTTATGAGTTAAATCAAAATATTCTATTGTATAATCCAAATTTGGATTATTTTGGCCAGGATGAATTTATTTTTAATGTATCAGATGGTGAAAATGTAATTGAGGTGACTTATTCTATTTCTATTTTGCCTGTTAATGATGCTCCTATATTATCTTTAGTAGAAGATGTAACTTTTAATGAGGATGAAACAACTTCAATAATTCTTGAAGCTTCAGATGTTGATGATGAAGATCTAGGTTACGCTATTTCAGATGGTATAAATATTTATCCACTTATAAATAATCCTCAAGTATTTGGTGTCCCTTTAACATTTACATCTTTGGAAAATTTTAATGGAACAGAAGAATTTATTATCACCATTTCTGATGATGATGGATTATTTGTAGAACAAAATTTTAATGTTACTGTAGAGCCGGTCAATGATAAACCTCTTGCAATTTCAGGAGAGGCGACTGTAAATGAAGATGAGAGTATAGATATCCAATTATCAGGAACTGATATTGATGAAGATGAATTAACTTATATGATTGTTACAGATCCTTTGAAAGGCACTGTTACATTAGATGATAATATTATTACGTATCAAAATAATGATCATTTTAATGGAATTGATAGTTTCGAATTTAAAGTATCAGATGGAAATTTAGATTCAGATGCAGTAATTGTATCTATAAATATTATATCAATAAATGATAGGCCTAGAGCTAAAAAAATTATTCAAAGTATTGGAGAAGATTGTAGTTTAGATATAGAAGTAAATCAAAATACTGACTTATGTACAGAAAATATTATTGATGGAATTATTTGTAGCTGTGATAGTGAGTTATATTTATCTGGTGCATGTGATATAGAATCAGATGATTTAACTTATGAAGTTTTAAATCAACCAGAAAATGGCATAGTAGTATTTAATGGTTCTGTTGCAACTTATACTCCAAATTTAGATTATATATCTGAAGAAGAAACCCCAGATGTTTTTCAATATAAAGTATGTGATGGGGAGCTATGTAGTTATGATAATGATTCTGAAATATTAAGTGATGGTAATTGTATTGATGAGAGTCAATGTCCTTATATCGAAGTAACTGTTGGAAAATTAAATGATACACCTGCCGTTAATTGTATTGATGCTGATTGTAATAATTCATTATTACTATCTAATTATTATGTTATTTATGAAGATTGTTTGGATTATGATGATTTCCCAATTGAAGATACTAATAATTTGAATGATTGTGATGATTTAGAAGGAATTTCTATATCAAAATTACGAACATTCAATGCAGAACTTTCTGAAGTTTGTAATGAAGATTCAGATAATGTTCTTTGGTATGATACAGATTGTACTGATTCAGATAATCCAAATCAATTTGATTTTGGAATTGCGGTAGATATACAGAGTAATTTAACAAATAATGAAAATAAAGGTACATGGAAGTATAAGTTAAAAGGTCAGAATTCATTTAATGATTTTGTAATTGATGTAGGGTGCAATTTCAAACTATTAGATCAAGAAGATGAAATAAAATTTTTCCCTAATAATGATTATTATTCTGTTAATGAAGAATTTCCTTCATTTATATTTTACCCATGGGATAAAACTGTAGATAGTGATGATGCTGATTTATGTGTAGAATCATTAAATAATACTTTGTTAAGAGATGATAGTTGCGGAGGTGCTAATGCATATAGTAGTCAATCAATAGTTCTTGAATGGGAAGTTATTGCAGTTAATGATACACCAAGACTAGCTTCTATAAGCGATTTAATTGAAGGTAGTAGTTTGATTGAATCTTGTGATATAGAAAATGATTTAGATTGTACTGAAAACCAAGAATATCAAGTAGAAGTTAATGGGTATGATCTAAGAGATCCTGAAGATAATTTATATTATTATATTTCATCGCAAACAACTTCAAATAATGAAGCTCAATCATTATTTAAAAAAATCAGTTTTAATAATGATGTTTTTATTGAAGAAAATTTAGTAAATCCAAGTCTTATCTTTAATGAGGAAATTATTACAAATAATTTATTGAAATTAGATTTAACAAATTATGCAAATGGATTAGCAAAAATAAAAATTGGTATTAGTGATAGAGAAAATTTTGAAGAGGGTTTATTTGTAGTTGATAGTTTTAATATTAAGATTAACTCTGTAAATAATAGAAT
>CAYVBB010000045.1:0-1208 GCA_964448515.1 uncultured bacterium
GTTAGTTTTCAATATGTATTTAAAACTTAAAAACGGAATATACTTTTTAAATGTTGTTGTTTCTTCTAATTCCGTCACCGTAGAATAGTGTAAGGTTTTAAGGTTGATCATTATTCATTTAAAATTATCTTGTTTAGATTATTATTATTTTTTATTTTTTAAAGTTCATTTAAATCACTAGAGGTCATTAAAATGAAAAAAATAATATTAATCATTTTATCATTGTCTTTTGTTTTTTCAGTAACAAAATATAATCCACATACAGGTAAATATGAAGTAACTACAAAAACTTCAGTATTAAAATACAACCCACATACAGGGACTTACAGTTATCAAGAACCAAAACATACTACAAAATATAATCCATTTTCAGGTAAATATGAATACGGTTCAAAAAAGTCATCACAAAAATATAATCCATTTTCAGGTAAATATAAAACTAGTGAACCTGGAACGGTCCTAAAATATAATCCACATTCAGGTAAATATACATATGAGAAGAAAAATAGTAAACTTAAATATAATCCACATTCAGGGGAATATTACTGGACTAAATAACAAATAAATTATAGAAACTTGAAAAAACCTTCAATGATATTGAGGGTTTTTTTTAATATTAAACTTTCTTACATGTTATTAGACAACCATTATATTTTTCAGTAAACTTAGATATGTTTTATAAGAAGAAGATAATTTTTTTAATGATTATATTCTCATTGATTAGTTTTGGTCGAGGACAGAATTGTATTTATGGTATTGAAGTAGAGTTATGGAGTTGGTGTTATAATATTTGGGAAACTACAGTGTTAGATCCTCCATTTCAAGATACAAATGGACAAGAAATTCCTTCTGAAATAGGACAATTAATAAATTTGACAGAATTATATTTAAATGGTAATGGTCTTGTTGGAGAAATACCACCGGAGATAGGAAACCTTACGAATTTAACTTTATTGAATTTAAATTATAATCAACTAACTGGACAAATCCCATCAGAAATTGGCAGTCTAGTCAATCTAACTATTTTACAATTAAATAAAAATAATTTATCTGGTCAAATACCTGAAAATATTTGTGATTTAACAATTGATTGGGCGGGTATATGGTTAGAATATGATCATGTATTAATCCCATATTTTTATGTTGATGAAAATAATCTTTGTCCATATTATCCTGAATGTCTTACGGAAGAAAATATTGGAGAACAA
>CAYVBB010000045.1:1218-8983 GCA_964448515.1 uncultured bacterium
ATACAACAGAATGTAGCATTGGTGATTTGAATTTTGATAGTTTAATAAACATATTTGATATTGTAATACTTGTTGAATGTTTATTATCTAATGATTGTTTATCATATTCTGATATCAATTATGATGGTGAAATTAACATTATTGATATTATTAGTTTAGTTAATATAATTTTATAGGTATAATGGATTGATAATGATATTCAAAATTCAACTATTTACAACTGTTAAATAGACTTTTAAATCTTTTTAAATATTAAACTCAATTAATACTTTTTTTATGAACGAAAAATCAGTTAATTTTTAGCTCGGATTTTTAATGAAAAAATATCTTATATCAATATTACTTTCAGTGATGATAGGGGGTAGTTTAAGTATGATATTTAAACTGCTTGGAGGTGTTGACCCCTATATATCGGGTGCTGTAATTGGAGGTGTGTGTGGTTTTTTTGCTCATTATACTGTTTATTATTATAAAAACAAGGAAGATCAAGATTCACAAGATATATCTGGATATGAATAACTTTAAAATTTCTTTATATAATCAATCTCAATGGTTAGATTATCAATTATGAAGAGATATATATTTTTTATATTCACCACAATTTTATTATCTCAGAATGAAGTTTCCCAATTTGAACTAATTAAATTTGAGGATAAATATTTCCTTCCAAATAGCTATAAACCCTATACGGGTGAGATTGTAGATTATCATAAAAATGGAATCAAAAAGAATTATGGAGAGCTTTTTAAGGGGTTAAGGGTTGGAACCTGGTATGAGTTTTATGAAAATGGTATTGTTAGATCTGAAAGAAAATTCCATAAACTAAATTCAACCTATACAGAATTTTATCAAAATTCAAATATGAAAACATTTGGCTTATTTGTCAATGATGTTAAAGATGGTCTTTGGGTTGAGTTTGATCAAAAAGGATTAGAGACATTTAATTTACATTATTCAAGTGGTATCCTAGACTCTGTGGTAGATTTAAATAAACCTATTGAGGTTAGCTCTATTGTAAGAGTTTTAGAGCCTATACCAGATATTATTGATACTGTTGTAGCTCAAAAAGATGTACTTAGAAATGGTGTTTATAGCACATTTTATTCTACAGGAGAATTGTATTCAAAAGAGTTTTATAAAGAGGGATTATTAGATAGTAATTATGTGAGCTATTATAAAAATGGTAAAAAATATAAAGAACGTTTTTTAGATAATGGTGTGCTTGTAAAGCAAACGATTCAATATAGTGATATTGGGATTAGACAGAGTGTTTATAATGAAAAATATGAAGATAAGACATTTATAAAAGATGGTGAATATATCTCCTATCATATAAATGGAGAAATGAATGAGTTTGGTTTGTATATCAATGGATATAGAGCTGGCCTTTGGAATATGTTTGATCAGTATGGAAATAAAACATCTGACAAGTATTATACATATAAAACTGCTGATGAAAATAAAGACTATACAAAAACAAATATAATTAAATTTAATGATTATGGAGATAAGCTCCTTGAATATTCAGTTAATTCTTACCTTCTATGTAGACCTGCTCAAGATTGTTTTAATACTGTTTATGCTGATGAGGTGATGGAAGGAGAATATGTCCTTTATTATGATAACGGTAATGTTAAAGAAGAAGGAAGCTATTCAAATAATATAAAAAATGGTCTTTGGACTGAATATTATACCAATGGAAATGTGAAAAGTACCATTGATTTTATTGAAGGGAATGGTATGTATAAATCATTCTATAATATGTCTGATTCAAAAATAATATTTGAAGATGGGTTTTATTCAAACGATCAAAGAAATGGCAGGTGGACAGAGAGAAATGAAAATGGATTCCTTATTAGAGAATATTTTTTAACAAATGGTAAACTTGATTCTAATAAACCTATAAAATTATATGCTGCGAGTGAAGATAGTATGCTTATAGAAAATAACTATTTGTCATCAGAGTTTTATGCTGATGGTCTTCCAGATAAGTACACTCAAAATGGACTTTTTAAAACCTTTTATGATAGTGGAAGTATAAAAGCAGAAGGAATTTATAAGGCAGGAAAAGAATTTAGTAAGTGGACAAAATATCACAAAGATGGAAAGGTTATAAGCACCATAGAATATGATGATAGGGGTAATGGTGATTATGTTTCATATTATACAACAGGTCAGATATTAACAAGAGGTGAATATTTAAGTTATTTAAAAAGTGGTAAATGGAAATCATATTTTAAAAATGGGAATAAACAGAGTGTTATTTTCTATCTAAATGGAGAAATAAATCCAAATAAATTATGTAGCTATTGGTATGAAAATGGTTATAAAAAAATTGAGACATTTTTAATTAAATATAATGAAGAAATTATTTTTGATGGAAAGTATATAGAATATTTTAATAATGGTATTATTTACACTGAAGGTAATCTTGCTAATAATCTTAGAGATGGAAAGTGGATTGAGTATTATGCAAGCAGAATGCCAAAATCTATTGGTAATTATAAAGCTGGAGAGAAAGTAGGAGAGTGGGTTTATTATAATGAGAGTGGAGATATAATTAAGACAGATCTTTATGAGTAGAGATTATATCAGTTATCAAACTGAAAAACATTTATTGTTTACCACCTGTTTTAATAAAAACTTATCAAGCCAAAATATTTTATTTAGAATACTTAACGAGCATAATTTAGATAATAAGCTATTAACTAGTGTTAATCAAATCCATTCAGATAAAGTTTTAGTCATTAATAAATCTGAAAATCATGGTGAAGCTGATGGACTTATTACTTCATCAAAAAATAATTTAATATTATTAATTAAAACAGCTGATTGTGTTCCTATTTTTATTTATGATAGCAATATAGGAAATTATGGAATTGTCCATGCAGGATGGAGAGGTGTTAAACAACAGATTCACCTTAAGGCAATTGATAAGTTTATTGATTTAGGATCTGATATAAATAATTTAAATTTTGTTATGGGACCATCAATTAAATCATGCTGTTATGAAGTTGGAAAGGAAATGATAGATTATTTTGGAGATTCAATAATAAAAAATAATGGGTCTTTATTTTTAGATTTAAATAAATCAATTTCAGCTGATTTAGAAAATAGAAGAATAAAAGAAGATAAAATAAAAATTGATAATATGTGTACTTATGAGCATAGTAATTTGCATAGTTATAGAAGAGACAAAGAAAAAGCAGGTAGAATGTTATCGTTTATAGTAATTAAAAAATGAATTATTTAGAATATATATTATTAGGTGTTGTTCAAGGATTGACTGAGTTTTTCCCTATTAGTAGCTCGGGTCACTTATTATTACTAAGAAAATTATTTGGTATAAATGAGGGCGGTTTACTTATTGAGGTTGTCCTCCATTTAGGAACTTTATTATCAATCTTATTTTTTTGGAAAAACTTTATAAGTGAAAAAATTCAAGAAACATTTAAGGGTAATTTTGATTATTTATTTATTATAATTGTGGGGTCAATCCCAGCTAGCATTGTTGGTTTATTATTTGAAGATCAAATTAAAGATTACTTTTTTGATATATCATCGATGAATTACTTAATAGTGTGCTATATACTATTAACTGTAATTATTTTTTCTACAAAATATTTTATCGATAATAAAAATTCAAAAATCACTTATTCTTATGCATTTTTAATCGGGATAGCTCAAGCAATGGCTATTCTTCCAGGATTATCTAGATCAGGGCTAACAATTTTTATGGCATTATTGCTTGGTCTATCATTTAAAAAGTCAATGCAGTTTTCATTTATGTTGGCTATTCCAATATTAATCTTTTCTTCGATTTACTTAATTTTTAATAATATGGATTTATTATTATTAGATATCAACTTTTTAATGGATTTATTAGTTGGTATATTATCCTCCTTTTTAATTGGATATGGGATATTGTTTATGTTAGAAAAAATTATTGATAAAGGAAAATTCTGGTATTTTTCATTCTATTGTTTATTCATAAGCCTGGTACTTTTTTATGCAAGTTAGTGTTGGTAAAGCGTTAAGATCAATATATAAAGATGGAAATAAATCATCTTATTTCCTGCTTGGAGATGATTATTTTTTACAAAATATATTTATTTCAAAATTAAAAGATCATTTGAAAAATAATTTTGAAACTAAATATTATTATTTAAATGAAACAAATGATAATGATTCGTTGTTTAATAATATTAATAGCGTTTCTTTGTTTGCTAGTAATACTATTTCAATAATTAAAAATTTTAATAAGGTATCGGTGAAAGATCAGAGTAATTTATTAGAATACATAAAAAAAACAGATGAAAATAATATCCTTGTTTTTGTTTTAGATGATTATATGATAAAAAATAAATTTTCTAAGAAAATTTCAGAAATAACTGGTTTAGTAGATACAAGAACACCAATAAATAATCAAAAGATAAAAGAATGGGTTAATTATTATTTTAAAGCTGAAGAGATTAAAATAGATAGCAGCTTATTAGATTATTTAGTCAATAATTTTGGTAATGATATTTCTACAATTATTAATGAAGTTGAAAAGTATTATTTAATGAATAATAATAAGCAAATAGATTCAAAAGCTCTTCAATCTGAATACCAAAGTAAACATATTAAAATATGGCACTTATTAAACGTTATTGGCCAAAAAAAATTATCAGAATCTATTAGTGTATACAACAACTTACATGTAAATGGAGTATCCTCTGTACCTATAATTATGCAATTATATAATCTTTTTATCGAAATGATTTCTGATGGTTCTGGATATAGCAGGTTAAATAAGTTTTTAAGTAATAGGTTAATAAGTTATAAAAAAAATTATAGTAATAAAGAGATAATGAATATCATTGTTGCTCTTAGAGATATTGATGTTTTATTTAAAACATCAAGTATTAGTAATCAAATAGTTATTGACTCATTATTGGTTAAAATGTGTAAGGGCCATTATGATAAATAATCGTGTAACAGATGAGGTGCTAATTAAAGAGTTTCAAAATGGAAATAGAAATTCTTATACTCAACTTGTAACGAGATACAGAGATAAAATAATTAGTTTCTTATATAGGTATATGCATGATATGGATTCAGCTGAAGATCTTGCTCAAGAAACATTTTTCAAAGTATATCTTAAAAAGGATTCATATAAAGAAACATATAAATTTTCTACATGGCTTTTTACAATTGCATCTAATCTAGCTAAGACAGAATTAAGAAAGTTAAAGAGAAGAAAAACATCTTCTATATCAGATATTAATCAGGATGGTAGTAGTGAAAATATATTTGTTGGTGAAGATAATATAGAGAAATCATCAAATAATGAATCAAAAATATTACAAAAAGCTTTATCTGAATTAGAACATGATTATAAAATAATTATTATTTTAAGAGAAATTCAGGAACTTTCTTATGATGTTATTAGTAAAATACTACAACTACCTCTTGGTACAGTTAAATCACGTATTAATAGGGGTAAGATAAAGCTGAGAGAGATTTTAATAAATTATGGAGTTAAAAATTATAAATGATTGATAATAAATATTTAGAAAAAATTACTGACTATATTGAAAATACATTAAGTAAAACTGATAAAACTGAATTTGAATTATATATGAATAAAGATTCAGAGTTTAAAAAAATAGTTGAAGATATTAAAATAAATACCCTATCTCTAAAAAAATTAGATGCTATAGAAGGTCCATCTGATTTTGTATATAAACTTAATCAAAGAATTGATGAATATGAAAATAGTACTATTTTTAATCAATTATCTAGTACGGTGAGTAATATATTTTCAAAATCTGATACTTTAACATTATTATCTGGGGCATCATTAATTTTAATAGTGTCATTTTCATTTTTTAAATTCTCAAGTTTTGGTGGATATAATAATATAGTTGATACTAATGATTTCAACGACTCGTCAATAGCTGTTAATGATTCAGATTCTTTAAATGTTGAAGATCCTGTTTTATTACTTGGTAATGACAAGTAAAAAAGTGTTAACTTATATGAGTTATTAATAATAGTTTAATTTAAGGTTTATAGAATTATGGCAAAGAAACAATCATTTAGTGATAAAACAGGTAAAAAAGCAGCAAGTAAAAATAGAATTAAATTAATTAGATCAGTTGTATCAGATAAAACTGGCTCTATAAGATTCTCTGAAGATGTTCTACCAGTTCCTGAAGGTAAAACTCCAGAAGCTGTTGTTAAAGAGTTTATTGCTTCTAAGTAACACTTCTAATATAAATTTTTATAAAAAGGGTATTTAATACCCTTTTTTTTTATAAATTCTAAAATGAAAACAAAAAAAGATTTATCAATAATAGTTCCTGTCTATAATGAGCAGGATTCCCTTAATCAATTATATTTAGAAATTAAGAGTAATGTTGGTGATAAGTATAACTGGGAATTGATATTTGTAAATGATGGAAGCAGTGATAAATCTAAAGAAATAATTTTAGACTTAGTTAATTTAGATCCTAATGTAAAATTAATTGATTTCTTAATAAATAAAGGCAAATCTGAAGCCCTAAATGCTGGTTTTAAAAAGTGTATCGGTGAAGTAGTTATAACTTTAGATGCAGATTTACAAGATGATCCTAATGAAATAGAAGCATTCGTTACTAAAGTTAAAGAAACAAGTGGTCTTGTATCTGGTTGGAAAAAAAATAGACTAGACTCTTTTTCAAAAAGGATTCAATCAAAAATTTTCAATTTTGTATTAAGATTTTTAACAAAAATAAAACTACATGATTTTAATTGTGGTTTTAAGGCTTATCCTCTAGAGGCTGTTAGAATGATTAATATTTATGGTGGTTTGCATAGATTTATACCAATATTAGTTAAAAATAATGGTTTTGTTGTATCTGAGTTAGTGGTGAATCATAGAAAAAGGAAGCATGGGCATTCAAAATATACTAAATCAAGAATTTTTCATGGATTTTTTGATTTAATTACATTGATGTTTTTTAAAAGATATCTAACGAGACCTCTTCATTTATTTGGTTTGCTTGGATCATTACTATTTATGTTAGGGATAATTATTAATGTATATTTAACAATAAATTGGTTTAATGGAATTTGGATAACTCCTTTTAAAAATCCTTTATTCTTTTTAGGTCTTCTTTTATTAATTATTGGGGTTCAATTTTTCTCAATAGGTCTTGTTTGTGAGTTGATTGTAAATATTAATAAAAATAAAAATAGAACTAATGCTAGATATTTTAATTTTGATGAATGAAATTAGCAATTATTAGTCCTTATCCTCCAATTAAAGGGGGAATTTCAAAAGAAACAGAAATAATATACTCAAATATTAAAAGTTCATATAATGTTACTGTTATAAGTTTTAGTCGTCTATATCCTAATTTTTTATATCCAAGTAATTCTCAATATGATAATACAATCAAAATTGATGATAGTCGTATTAGGTATGATATTGATATATTAAATCCAATAACTTGGGGTAGGGTAGCAAATTATATTATTAATAATGATTTTACTCATGTTGTTTTTAGATATTGGAATCCCTTTTTTATACCATTATATCTATATATTAACTGGAAAATTAAAAGTAAAAGATCTAATATTAAAATTTCCTGTATTTGTGATAATATATTCCCTCATGAAAGCTACTTTTTTGAAAAGTTTTTTATAAAGAAATTCTTTTCTAATATTAATAGTTTTTTAATCATGTCATCGGATTCTGAAAAGAAATTGAGACCATTAATTAATGATGAAGCTAAAA
>CAYVBB010000046.1:0-8930 GCA_964448515.1 uncultured bacterium
TTTGAAGGTTGGATAAATGTTGACTATGCTTTTGGTGCAAGGCTTATAAAATTCCCTTTTTTTTCTATATTAAATAAAAAATTGAAATTATTTAATTTAGATTGGAATAAAGAAATTTACATACATAACTTAAAGAAAAAGTTTCCTTGGCCTAGTTCAAGTGTAGATATTATATACTCTTCTCAAATTTTAGAACATTTTTCAAAAGAAGATGGAAGAGAATTTCTTAATGAATGTGTAAGGGTTTTAAAAGTCAACGGTCTTATTAGAATAGTTGTTCCCTCTTTAGAATATCATGTAAATGAATATCTAGAATCTAGAGTCAAAGCAGATGATTTTATTGAAAATCTAGGTGTACTTCATATAAAAAGTAAAAGCGGATTTAAAAATATATTTTCCACATTTTTACAATATCCTCATAAATGTATGTATGATAATAAAAGATTATTAGAAATATTAAACAAATTTGGTGTTAATGCAAAAATTAAATTAGCATTTGATAGTGATATTAATGATATAGATATAATTGAAAGTGATTATAGAACTAAAAATGCTATAATTATTGAAGGTTATAAGCAATAGTTATTATTATGATTAATTAAACTATTGAATCTTAAATTGTATATTATATAATAATAGTCATATAAAAAGGAAGTAAGAAACCTTTCATTTAACTGAGGGATTTTTTATTTATATTATATAATGTAATTTTAAAAATACAAAAAACAACATAATAGGAGATAAAATGAGAACTAGTAAACTATTGTTATCAATTTTAGTTATTTCAACATCTATATTATTTTCAACGGAAATTTCAGATAAAAAATATAATAAATTGATAAAAGAAGATCCAATGAATGCAATATATCCAAAGAGTGTAATAGAGGCTGCTGTAGATTATGCAAAAGCTGCTGATGCAATGATGAAAGATGGTGCAATTCCAGAAAAATATGCTGAGCTCATGGCTCTTTCTGTAGCTGCTGCTACAAAATGTCAATATTGTATTCCATATCATAAATTATCTGCTATAAGTGCTGGTGCAACTGATGAAGAAATTAAAACAGCACTCAGTATTGCTGGGAATTTAATGAGAATGAGTACTTTATTAAATGGTAATGAATTTGATTTAGAAGAATTTAAAGAAATGTTAAAGGAATTATTTCCTGCTCAATAAATTTTCTAAAAAAATAAATCTAAAAAAAAGTCCTTCACTTTAATGATGGACTTTTTTTTAAAAGTTTTTATTTTTTAAATTATAGTATATGAAAAATTTAATAATCATATTTAACATTGCATTTTTATTTTTTGGAAATTTATTATTTTCAAATATTCACTATCTTCATAACCACAATCATAATCATACTTTTGAATATGATGAATGTATAGATTGTATTACTTTTGATAGTAATAGTAATTATGTGCTAGATAATAATGAAGTAAATTTTTCTAATAGCAATAGTAATAAAATTATTCTAAATCCAATAATTACTATTGAGACAAATTTTAATAAAAAATCTCTCTCTAGAGCTCCTCCTATCTCTTAAATAAATTTAAATCATCTTTTATTTTGTTGGGTTCAATTTGAATCAAACTAAAATATTTATTAATATAATTTTATTTACAAGGAGATATTTATGAAGTATAAAATATTATTTAATTTATTATTTATTAGCACTATTTTTTCTGAAACTGAACATATTCACAATCATAGTCATGAAGATGAATTGGGGATGGCAATTGGTCTAGTACCTGGACATGATGATGAAAATAATAGTTTGGGCTTACATTTACATTATATAAAGGGTGTTAATGAAAAAAATAATTTTGGAATTGGTATTTCATTGGAAACAATTTTTGATGAACATAAGCATAATTCAATATCATTAATAGGCACATATCATTTTAACAATGGTTTTACTATTGCTTATGCTCCTGGAATATTATTTTCTGATCATAATGGAGAAACAGAAACTGAATTTACTCAACATCTTGAATTTTATTACGAATATGAATTAAAGCACTTTCATATTGGACCTCAAATAGATATTGGATTTGATGAGGATGAAGTTCACTACATGATTGGCTTACATTTTGGAATTGATATATAACTAGATATAATAGGCTGAGTTAAATAGACTTATAAAAAATGAGAAAAACATTATTATTATTATTATATAAATAAATATTCTAAGCACATATACAATTAAAGTTGCTTTTGCCCAATTTGATTTATTTTTATTTTCTGTTTTATTAAATGCCCAAATAAATAAGAAAATAATATTAACAACAGGAATAAGTAATAAAAACTTACTTGCGACCCATTCTCCTGTTGATACTACAGGAGCATTTTCTTTGTTCATATCTGATTCCATTTGATATAATATAATTATTTATAGTAACTTTAATTCAATTAAATTTAAAAAATTATGATACCTGAAGTTGATGTAAAAACATTAGATAATAAATTAAAGAATAAAGAAAACTTTATTCTACTTGATGTAAGAACAGATAGAGAATATTTTTTATCTAGCATAGAAGGATCTTTGCATATGCCTATGAATACAATTGCAGAAAAATACACATCCTTAGATAAAGATAAAGAAATAATTGTTCAGTGTAAATCAGGTGTAAGGTCTGCAAAAGTTTGTGAATTTTTATTAAATAATAATTTTAGAAATGTTAAAAATTTAACAGGTGGAATAGTTGAATGGGCAAAACAAATAGATTCAACAATAATAATTTATTAATTATAAAGAAGCCCTGAAATTCAGGGCTTCTTTAATTCAGCTAATTACAATAATTATTTTATCGCAATTTTTTTAACTTCCGGTTTTACTTTCTCTAATCTTGGAACTTGAATTGCAAGTACTCCATCTTTCATAGATGCCTTAATATTGTTTTCCTTAATATCATCTGGTAAATTAAACCTTCTTGAAAATTTACCATATGAAAATTCTGAATAATTACTATTATCCTCATCATTTAGTTTTCTTTCACCAGATAATGTTAATACATTATTTTCTAATTCAATATTAATATCCTTCTTTCTCATACCAGGAAGCTCTGCTCTAATACAGTATGTTGCATCCATATTAAGAACTTCAAATTTAGGCTTCCATGATGATCCTTGATCTAAGAATCTGAAATCACCAAAGTCATTAAACAAATTATCTAGATCATTAAAGATACTAACTGGTCTTGTCATTGGGTTCCATGTTATAAGTTTCATTTTATTTCTCCTTTATTATATTTATTAAAATTGTTTATAAAACTTTCAAACAATAATAATTCAAATAAAGTACCAAACTTAAAATTCAACCTAAATTATGATATAAAGTCATAATATGATGACATATTGTCACTAATATATGACTTTTTGTCTGTTTTTAGTATTGATTATTCCAAACGGCAAAGTCTCCGGGGAAAGCCCCTACACTATAAAAGCCTATCTCTTCGCCAATATTATTTATAGCTCTTACTGTATTATCTGTTAATCCTAACCAAATAAAACCGTTGATTTCCTCTGCATGATATACAGAACCAGCCCCATAGTCACCCACTCTGCCTAAAGCATTTATTTCAAGGTCATTATTTAAGGGAGCAACCCCTCCATCATAAGTTCTATACACCATATTATTACTTGATAAAATTGAACCTCCACAAGCTATTCCGGTTCCATAATCAATGCTTGAAACCATCCCATTTGAAATTTTTGATGAACCATAGTGTGTTGTCAACCAATCTGAACTATAATTTTTTCTAGCAACATATATTTCATTGTTAAACATCAACAAAGACTCAGGTCCAAGCCCAACATCATATGTTTCCAATATTGACAATGAAGCGGGATCTACTTTAATAACATTTGAACCTAAATTCGCATCATAAAGAGATAAATTTGGAACCGTAATATATAAATCCGTCCCATCAGTAATTATATCTTCGGGAAGACCATTTAGAACTAAAGAAGATTCTATTTGGTAAGTAAATAAATTTAATACTTTAATATCTTTTGTATTCCAATTTGTAAAATAGACCTTGTCATTCAAAATAACCATTTCTCTAGGGGATGAATTCCCTGTTAAAATTTCAATTCCAGGTTCGCTAATACCACTTTCCGTAATATCATAAACCAATATTCTATGACTATTATTAACAATAACAAACAACTTATTACCATAAACTTCTACTGACTGTACAACATCGCCAAGTGAACCAATGCTTGATGTGTTTCCTTGATCATCAATAATGTAAACTGTACCATCACTAGCACCAAAATTCCCCTCGCATGCAACAAAAACATAACTATTAGAAGATGTTGGTCCTGATACGAAATCCCCATCATCAGTACAACTACTTATAAAAAACACAACAGATAATAACAGTAAAAATCTTAACATTTAAACTCTCCTTAAGCGAAATTTATTTTGAACCATTACTCCCTTATCGCGAGGGAAAAATGATTTTAAGAGTATCTGACTTATCATTGCTGAATTACAGTTGCGCGACAGTTTCGGATTTTCACCGAATTCCTCCTAAGAATTATATAACAATTTATTAATTTTTAATTTTATATCCCAAAGAAAGGATTACTTCAGCTACATCTTTTTCAATATTAATAGAACTATTATATGTTAATTTTCCATCGGATAGATTTATATTAATATTTTCTATTCCATTTATTTTAGATAAACTTTTTTGAACAGAATCTATACAATGATTACAAGTCATTCCATCAATATACAATAAATTACTATACAAGCTATTTGAAATTTTACTACTAGTAAAATACTTTATTCTTAAAGAATTCAATAAAATAATAATTAAGGAAAAAGATAAAACAATCTTAAAATTGTTACTCAAAATATGATCAACACTATAGTTATTATCAACAACGCTTAATCCAGGAAACATTAAATCAAATAATACTCCAAATCCAATAGAACATATGATTATACTAAACAAATATATTAATAAATTTTTTCTTCCTAATATTTTATAAATCACACTCATAGTTGTTATGTTTGTTGCTGGGCCAGTCATTAAGAAAACTAAAACGGCCCCCATAGAAAATCCAGATGAATTTAATGCAAATGCAATTGGTACTGAAGCAGTAGCACAAACATAAGTAGGCAAACCAACTAATAGCATAATAATCATCCCTAAAATACCTGAGCCTACCATATTAAAATAATTTGAAGGGACAAAAACCATAATAAATGAAGATAATATAAGACCAAATACAAGAGGCCCTGCAATATCCATAGGTAGTTTTACAAAACCATAATTTAAAATATTATAAATCTTAGATTTAGAGTCATCGTTACAGCAATCATCTTCACACTCAACATCTACATTCTCATTCTTTCTATCATCTGAAAAATAAACTAAAGAACCCCCAAAAATACCAGAAATAAATGCTATAATTGGTCTATAGATAGCAAATAATGGTCCTAGCATTGCATAGGTAATAAAAATACTATCTACTCCCGTTTGAGGGGTTGATATTAAAAATGAAGTTACTGAACCTTTACTTGCACCATGTTTTGATAAATAAGCTGAAACCGGAATAACGCCACATGAACATAAGGGTAAGGGTACTCCAAGCAACGAAGCTAAAAAAACTGAAAAAACAGAGTCTGATCCTAAATATTTTTGGACTATTTCAACTGTTAAACAAACAGATAATACTCCTGATATAAAAAACCCTAAAATTAAAAAAGGGGCAAATTCATTGATCATCATTCCTAAATTATTTAATATCTTATCTAATATCATTTCTTCTCTCTATTATAATCAGCTATATTTTTTCAATATATTTTCTTAAATTTATAATATATAACTTATATTTTTATATCATTTTAGGAGAATTATGATTTTATTTAGATATTTATTTACATGTATAACAATTTTATTCCTTTATTCTTGTATAGGATCTATGAGTATGGAGTTTAACTCAGCAAGAACTTACGCCAGGATTGAAGATAATCTAGTTGAGGCAGAAAAGTGGGGATTAAAAGCTTTAGAAATGGAACCAGATAATTCACAAGTCCCTTGGTTCTTAGCTAATGAAGTATATAGACCTCAAAAGAAAATGGATAAAGTAGCTGAAATGTTTAAGCTTGCTTTAGACAGGATTGATACAAACCTAGAAAGACCTTTCAAATCTGGGGGAGAAGCAATTAACACTGTTCACCAAGCAATAAGGAATGAAGCTTCAACCATCCATAATGATGGTATAAAACTTCTTAATAGAGGCAAAAAGAATAAAGCTATGTCTAAATTTTTATTTTCTATGGAGTTAAATCCAAAGCTTGTGGAAAACTATATCGCATTGTCTGACATGTCATATGAAAGAGGAGACATGGAAAAAACTATGGAATATTTAGATAAGGGATTTAAAATAAATAGCTCTAATCAAAATCTAATTTTTAGAAAATCAAAATATGCTAGAGAAACAAAAGATTATGATTTAGCAATTTCCTCTTTACAACAAATTAAAACAGATGATAAAAAATTAAAGCTTTTAGTTGAGAAAGAGATTTTTATGATATATATAGATAAAGAAGATTATATGCAGGCAATAGAATTTGGATCTCAACTTTTTGATAAATTATATGAAAATACAGATACTGAAGATTTAGTACTATCTGAAACCTGCTATAATCTTGCTGTATGCTATAGATATATAGGATATGATTTATACAATAATGTAGCAGATGTAATTCAATCAGCTACTGAAGATAAAGAGATTATTGCAAAAACTTTAGAAGACGCAGAAACTGCCAAAGAATACTTATCAAATGCTAAAGAAAAGTTTTTTGATGCAAGTGGATTTAATCCTGATGATAAAACAAGTGCTAACTATGCAAAAGAATTGAGCAAAGTTATTAAACAATTGAGAAAATTATTTATCCCAGCTTTAAAAGATAAATTATAATTAAATATGCAATATTCAATCATTTAATTGTGTCGGCTATAAAGGCAAGCAATTTGACTGTAAATAATTTAACTATTTATTAATCTGACTTCTTTTAATTAGATATTGCAATAACGTTTTATCCAAAGAATCAGATGTACTAACTAAATTATAATCAATCTTATCTCTAAGACATTCATTTTTATAGTAATCTGAAAATTTCTTAAATGCTTTATTATAATTTTCCTTTACTAATCTTGAATCGGCAATAATATTATAATTACTTTCAAGATCAATAAAATTCATATTTTGATTGAAATCTAAATCTTTTTCTTTTGGATCAACAATATGAAAAACTATAATTTCATGCCCCTTATATCTAAAATGCCTTAGTGATTCCATTACTTTATGCTCATCATCTAATAGATCTGAAACTAAAATTATAAGACCTTTTTTATTAATTGATTCTGCCAAACCATGCAATAAATTTGAAATATTAGTTTCTCCACCTGTTGAAGAATTATGCATAGTTTTTAGCAAAAGATTTAAGTGGCTTATTTTTGATTTAGGTTTAATTGTAGTATTTATTTTTTCATCAAAAGTAGTCAATCCAACTGCATCTTGTTGTTTAATCATCAAATATGATAATGCAGCAGATATTGATTTAGAATATTGAAATTTTGTTAGATTATTAGAACCAAAATTCATAGATAAGCTTTTATCTAAAATTAAATGACAACTTAAATTTGTTTCTTCTTCAAATTGTTTAATATAAAACCTGTCTGTTTTACCCCATAATTTCCAATCAATATATTTTATTTCATCTCCAAAACCATAGGGTCTATGCTCAGAAAATTCTACAGAAAAACCATGGTAGGGACTTTTATGCATTCCAATAATAAATCCTTCAACTACCAATTTTGCTCTTAAAGATAAATTATCTATTTTATTTATAACTGATGGATTTAAATACTCTTGATATTCCTTTTTCATTTTTCTTTAGATAGTTCTTTTAAAACATCATCAATTTTAATTCCTTCAGCCTCTGCATTAAAATTAAGAATTATTCTATGCCTTAAAACTGGAGTAGAAACCTTTTTTACATCTTCGATATCAGGAGTAGCTTTCCCAGACAAAAGCGCTTGAGCTTTAGCTGCTAAAATTAAAAATGAACTTGCCCTAGGTCCAGCTCCCCAATCAATATATTTACTTGTAAGTTCATGAGAAGATTCTGATGGCCTTGTATTATGAACAAAATTAACAGCATATTCTATAACATTATCTGAAACAGGAACATTCCTAACTAAGTTTTGATAGTCACTTAATTCTTTTGAATTAATAACCTTTTTAATATTATCATTTACTATAGTTGTATTTGACTTAACAATATCAAGCTCATCTTCAAAGGGAGGATAATCAATAAGGACATTAAACATAAATCTATCAAGCTGAGCTTCAGGCAATGGGTAAGTCCCTTCTTGCTCAATAGGATTTTGTGTAGCCAATACAAAAAATGGCTTATCAATATTATAAGTTTTCCCTCCGGTTGTAACAGAATATTCTTGCATAGCTTCCAATAATGCTGATTGTGTTTTAGGAGGGGTCCTATTAATTTCATCTGCTAAAACAATATTTGAAAAAATTGGCCCTTTAATAAATTTCAGTTCTCTATTTCCAGTATCTAAATTTTGATTTATTATTTCTGTCCCTGTAATATCAGAAGGCATTAAATCAGGAGTAAATTGAATTCTGTTGAAATTTAAATCTAAAACATCTGATATGGTTTTTATTATTAATGTTTTTCCTAAACCTGGAACACCCTCTAATAAAATATGTCCCTTACATAGTAAGGCAATAAATATATGTTCAATAACATCGTTTTGACCAACAATAATTTTACCTATTTCATCATAAAATTTAGTTTTTTGATTATTTAAATTTTCCAATAATTTTACATTATCCATATTAAACCTTTAGATTTTTTATATTAATTATTAATAAACTATCATTT
>CAYVBB010000047.1:0-8721 GCA_964448515.1 uncultured bacterium
AATTTAGATTGGCCATTCTATCTATAGGTGCTCTATTCCAGGAGCAAGATCTAAAATTTGCAACAGCTGGAATATCGCTCCTCGCCTGACTCTCAAGTGCTCCAAGTCCTCTAAGTAAAATGCCATCCTTAATTATATGTTCTTTGCTAGCTTTAAAACCCCCATCATCAAATCCATAGGATGCCATTTCATTTCTAATAGTGGGGTCAAAAGTTATATTCATAATATCAGAGCCATACTTCAGATTCCCAAAATCTTTTAAATCTACAAAACTCCAACCAGCATAATTTCTTTCATCTCCTAAAATTCTATCAACTTCTAATGCATGCCCAATACTTTCATGAATTTGTAAAAGCATTTGATCCGAATGTAACACTAAATCCATTTGTTCTGTTGGGCATTCATCTGCATCTAATAATTCTACTGCCTCTTTGCATATAGATTCGCACTTTTGCATAACAAAATCTTCATTAAAAGCTTCCATTCCTGTTTGTTGACATTGATCAGTATAAGATCTACTTTGAATAATATTTCCATCTTGAGCTATTGCTCTAAATCCAGGCCCAACATACAAAAAATTTTGTTCTAAATCACTTCCATTTGAACAAACATATTTCATATTCATATCTACAATTCTAGCCATTGAGGTTGCCGTAACAATTTTATCATTTGATTTAAGTGATTTATTTGATTTTAATAATAAGTCTGTTAATTGACCTAAATCATAATTTTTTACTTCATAAGGAGAATCATACTTTCCAACTGCTTTAGGTCTTACACTATCAGTATAAGAATGTATTGAATATTTTGAAGCATTCTTTGCAACATCACATGCCTTTTGAGCAGCATTCATAATAGAATCATAATCTAATTTATGAGTTCCATAATATCCAAACTGACCATCAACAAGAACCTCAACCATAATACCATGATCAAGATTTATACTATTACTTTCAGGGTTACCATCCCTAATAATTCTATAGGTTGAAGTTTCCTGTACTTCTCTAAGTCCTATCCAATCAGCTGATACCCCTATTTTTTGTAGTGCTTTTTGTAAATCTATGTTATTCATTTTATTCTTTTTTTTGCTATATTTATCCTTTTAAAATAATAATAAATCACTCAGAAAAATAAATTATAAATTATAAATTTTGAAATAATTCGCGGTTTAATATATTACTAATATCTTTAATAAAAAATTGGAGTTATAATGATTAAATATTTATACTATATGTTAATTGTTATTTTTACTATTTCAAATATTGAAATAGTAGAAGGTCGTAAAGTTAACTTAAAAAGTAAAAAAACATCAAAAAGTGAGTCAGCTGATTTTGGAGGAAAGAATTTTGAATCTGAACTATCTTCATTCCAATCATCAAATAATACAGATAAATCAAATAAATATTATGGTTGGAAAACAAACACAAATGTAAAACCAAGTGGAAGTCCAGATGCTATAAAAGGTGGTCAATTTACAATGCTTGGAGGCACTGAGTATCCAAATACATTTAGAGCACTTGGTAAAGATAGTAGACAACAAATAAATAGCTTGATGGATGGACTACAATATGAACCTCTACTTGGGTTTAACTATGAATATTTAGAATGGGAACCAGTACTTGCAACGCATTGGAAAATAGCTGATGATTCACTTACCTATTGGTTTAGAATTGATCCAAGAGCAAAATGGGCCGATGGACAAGATATAGTTGCAAAAGATATTGTATCTACTTTTAAATTAAATATTGATGATGGACATCAAGATCCAAATGTTGCTACATACTATAATGATTTATTCGAAGTGCCTGTAGCAGAGTCAAAATACATAGTTAAATTCACGGCTAAGAAAAAAGACTGGAGATCGTTTAGAAGCGCTGCTCAATTCTCACCTATGCCTTCTTTTTATTTAGATAAAATCGATGGAGCTGGCTATATAGAAAAGTATAATTTCTCATTTATGCCTGGCTCAGGTCCTTACGAATATGATAGCCAAAATTCAAAAAAAGGAAATGAAGGATATATAATATTAAAAAGACGAGATAATTATTGGGCAAAAGATGAGCCAAGAAATTTCGGGATATATAACTTTGATGAAATAAAATTTATATTTATTGAAGATGAAAATCAACAGGTAATCAGTTTTGTTAATGGTGATTACGATATTTATCCGTGGTCAAGAGCACAGTGGTGGGTTGAACGTTTTACGGCTGAAGGGTATAACGAAATAGATAAAGGTTGGATTCAAAAAATTAAAATTTTTAATTATTTACCTAAGGGTCCATCAGGAGTAGTATTTAATACACAAAAAGAACCCTATGATGATATCAGGATAAGAAAAGCATTCGCACATTTATTTGATGTAGATAAATTAAATAAAAGATTATTTTTTAATGAATACTCTAGACTAAATACTTTCTTTTTTGGAACTCCTTATGCTAACCCAAATAATCCATATACCGAATATAGCCCCCAAATGGCTTTAGAACTTTTAAATGAGGCTGGTTGGAATAGACCTGAAGGAGAGCCTTGGCTTAAAAATAAAAATGGTGAGATTTTTGAATTTAAGTTTTTGATTTCTCCAGGTTCAGAAAGAATATACTCGACTTTCCAAGAAGATTTAAAACAAGTTGGTATTAAAATGGAATTTGAACAAGTAGATGGTAATGCTGCTTTTTCAAAAGTAATGAAAAAAGAATATGAAGTTACCTCTCAAGGTTGGACCGCTGGATTTTTCCCTTCCCCTGAAGGTATGATGCATTCAAAGTTTGCTGATAAACTTGAAGTAACTAATATTACTTCAATGGCTATTCCAGAAATCGATAAATTAATTGAACAATATAATGCTGAATGGGATGCTAAAAAACGTATTCCTTTTGCTCACAAAATTGATAGCATTGCTGTAAATTCTTACCATTATGCACTTGGATGGACATCTCCGTATGGAGCAAGAATGCTATATTGGAATAAATTTGAAATGCCAGATTGGGGTTTATACTATGCAAGCGGATGGCAAAGTCCAATCACACTATGGTGGATTGATCCATCAAAAGAAGAACAATTACAAGAAGCAAAAACTAATAATTCAAGCATGCCAAAAGAAGATGGAATTATTGACTATTGGAATAGAAAATAATATTTTATGTTTGATTACATTATAAGAAGATTATTATTAATGATTCCTACCTTTTTTGGAACAACTCTACTTGTTTTTGTTATTCTACAATCTGTTCCAAGTGGTCCTTTTGAACAGGCAGTTATGCAAATCAAGCTAGCAAAAATGCAATCTGGAGAGGGCTCTAGCTCAACATCAGTTACAAATGATAAAGGTGGAATAGAGCTCTCAGAAAAAGTTTTAGAAAAACTTCGAATGCAATTTGGGCTAGACAAACCTGTTTGGAAAAGATATTTGATATGGCTTGGTCTTGCAAAAAAAGAAATTAAATATAAAGAGGCAGAATTAGGTTATCCATTTAGAGAAACAATAAAAGTACTAGGACAAGGAAAATATGTTCCTGTCTCACTTCAAAGATGGATTTTAGTATATGAGGAAGATAATGGAGAATTAGTAGTATTAGGTAGCCAGCTAGGAACCGACTTTAATTGGGATGCTGCTGATTATGGAATTTTACCAGAAGCAGAAGATATCGAAGAATGGGAAGAAGTTAATTGGGAAATTAAAAAAGTACTCGATGAGGATTATGTCAGTATTGTAATGACTCAAAGGCAAGGAGTGTTTACAGGCTATTTAGGTCACTCATCAAAGCATAATGAAGATGTTGGAAAATTAATTTGGGATAGACTCCATATTTCTACATTTTTAGGATTAACTGGATTTTTATTATCTTACATTGTCTGTATTCCACTTGGTATTTTAAAAGCTCTCAAGCATGGATCACGATTTGATGTAGTAACAAGTGGAATTGTATTTGTTGGTTTTTCTATCCCCGCTTATGCCTTTGGAGTTTTAATGTTATTAATATTTTCTACAACCAGTGTTTTTGATACTCCAATACTTCCAAGTCGTGGTTGGAGACCTGAAGACTGGGAACAATTAACCTTATACGGAAAATTTATTGGCCAAATAAAACATGCATTTTTACCAACTATCTGTTATATGCTTGGTTCATTTGCAACATTAACAATGTTAATGAAAAACTCACTAATGGATAATTTAAGCCAAGACTATGTAAGAACAGCTTTTGCAAAGGGCTTAAGCGAAAAAAGAGTAATTGTTTATCATGCAGTTAGAAATTCTTTAATTCCACTTGCAACAGGTATTGGTGGTCTTATTGGTGTGTTTTTAGCATCATCCTACTTAATTGAAAAGGTCTTTGGAATCGATGGAATCGGGATGCTTACATTTAAAGCAATAGGATCTAGAGATTATGGAATTATAATGGGATTTGTAGTTATAGGAGCACTAATAAGATTAGCAGGTAATTTAATATCTGATTTATGTTATGCTTTAATTGATCCAAGGATAAGATTTAAATAATGAGCACAACATCAGAATCAATACTACAAAAAAGAATTAAACGATTTAAATCTATTAAGCGTGGATACTATTCTCTTTTACTTATAATTTTATTCTATATCATTGCACTTCTTGGTCCACTTTGGATTAATAATAAACCTTTAATACTTAAGTATGATAATAAATATTATTTCCCTGCTATAATTGATCTCTTAGATTTTATTCCTGGTATTAATTATCCTTTATATGAAGCAAAGAAATTTAATCAAAAAGGTAACAAAATTGAAGTTGATTTTAGAAAATTAAAAAAAGAAATCTCATTGCAAAATAATGGTGATTTTATTTTAATGCCAATCTACCCCTATCATCCTCATGAAGACTTAAAGGATGAGCTAGATGAAGAATATGAAGATGATAATAATAATGGAGCTTATGATTTTGGAGAGCCATTTATAGATGAAAACAGAGATGGAGTGTGGAATGAAAACCATCCCCCTACTCTACCTGCTGGATTTAAGGGAAGGCATTTACTTGGGACGGACAATACTGGTCGTGATGTGTTTGTAAGAATTGTTGATGGATATAAAATCAGTATTACCTTTGCAATCATTGTGACTGTTTTAAGTTATATTATTGGAATAGCTATTGGTGCATGTCTTGGTTACTTTGCAGGAAAACTTGATTTATTTGGTGTTAGATTAATGGAGATATTTAGTGCTGTTCCCTTTTTATTTACCCTTATGATATTAGCAAGTTTTATGCAACCAAATGTATTGCTTTTAGCAACAATGTCTGTACTTCTGAAAGGATGGATTGGCATTACATATTATGTTAGAGGAGAATTTTTTAGAGAAAAAGCAAAAGATTATGTATCCGCTGCAGTATCTATGGGAGCATCACCATCTAGCATAATGTTTAAACATATACTTCCAAATTCCCTAACACCTATAATTACTTGGGCACCTTTTTCAATTATTGGAGATATAGGAACTCTAGTTTCATTAGATTTTCTAGGTTATGGACTAAAACCTCCAACATCAAGTTGGGGAAATCTGTTATCTCAAGCTCTGGAAAATTTAGATAACTGGCATATGTTAATTTTCCCTGTTATTGTATTAACTGTAACAATTTTTATGATTACGTTTATTAGCGAAGCTGTTAGAGAAGCATTTGATCCAAAGATTTATTCAAGGCTAAGATAATGAGTAAAAAATTAGTCCAAATAAAAAATCTTAAAACATACTTTCATACAGAGGCTGGAACAGCTAAAGCCGTTGATAATGTTTCTTTTGATATTTATAAGGGAGAAGTTCTAGGTATTGTTGGTGAGTCTGGTTCAGGAAAATCTGTAACATCTTTATCAATAAATAGGTTAATACCAAATCCTCCTGGAGAAATTTTTAATGGGGAAATCATTTATAATAATACTGATTTACTAAAACTTTCTTACGATGAGATGAAAGATATTAGAGGTAAAGAAATTGCTATGATTTTTCAAGAGCCAATGACATCATTAAACCCAGTACTTAAAATTGGTGTTCAAATGAACGAAATATTAATAAAACATTATGAATTAAGTGATGATGAAGCAACAAAGAAAAGTATCGAAATGTTGGATGCAGTAGGCATACCAAATCCTGAACAAAGAATTGATGAATATCCTCATCAATTCTCAGGAGGAATGCGACAAAGAGTTATGATTGCCATGGCATTACAATGTAATCCATCATTATTAATTGCTGATGAACCAACAACTGCACTTGATGTAACAATTCAAGCACAAATACTTGATTTAATGATGGATTTAAAAGATAAAAGAAAAGATGCAGCCATATTATTAATAACTCATGATCTTGCAGTAGTTGCTGAAACCTGTGATAGAGTTATTGTCATGTATGGAGGGGAAATTCAAGAAATAGCAACAATTGAAGAATTATTTAAAAATCCTCTTCACCCCTATACTAAGGCATTAATGAATTCTATCCCTCACATGGAACGTAAGACTAAAAGACTTAAAGCATTAAAAGGAATGGTCCCATCAATCTTAGAAATGGGTGATGGGTGCAAGTTTTGTTCAAGATTTGAACCTGAAGAATGTCCGTGTATGGGTACAAAAGAAAATCAAGAGTTATTTGAAGCTAAAAAAAATCATTTTGTTCGGTGTAAAAAGGAGATGATAAATGTCTGATCCTATATTGAAAATTAAAAATTTAAGTGTTACGTTTCCTTTATTTGGAGGAATTTTACAAAGAGAAGTTGCGAAAGTAAATGCTGTTAAAAATTTATCTGTAAATATTGAACAGGGGAAAACTATTGGAATTGTTGGTGAATCAGGTTCTGGAAAATCAACCTTTGGAAAAGCAATTTTGAATGTGTTAAAATTAACTGCTCCAGATGTTAGGGTCTCTGGAGAAGTATGGTTAAAAGAAGGGAATGAATATGTTGATATTTTATCACTTTCTAAACAAGAATTACAAGCATATAGACCAAAAATGCAGATGATTTTTCAAGATCCTTTCTCATCATTAAATCCAAGAATGCTTGTGAAAGATATTATCAAAGAACCTCTTGATATCCATACAGATTTATCTATTAAAGATAAAACAGATAAAGTCAATATGCTTCTTGAAAAAGTAGGATTATCTAAAGAGCAATCAACTCGTTATCCTCATGAATTTTCTGGTGGTCAAAGACAAAGAATTGGGATTGCAAGAGCACTTGCAACAGAGCCTAAAATTGTGATAGCTGATGAACCGGTATCTGCGCTTGATGTATCTATTCAAGCTCAGGTTATTAATTTAATGATGGATCTTCAAGAAGAATTCAATTTAACTATTTTATTTATTGCGCATGATCTATCAGTAGTAAAACATATCTCTGAAGAAATTGCTGTTATGTATTTAGGAGAACTTGTTGAGTTTAATTCTACACAAAAAATATTTAGCGAGCCTAAACATTCTTATACTAAAAAACTATTAAAAGCTATCCCCATTCCAGACCCTGCTAATAGAGAAGAACGTAAAAAAGAAAGAATTAAAACACTATCTTAAACAATTATAATTGTTCGAATTTTATTCCAGCATTTTCTAAACGATTAATCATTAAATCGCCAGTACATTCAACAGGGGTCATAATCCCTGCCTTACCTTTTAAATTATCATAATCATTAATAATACATAATGCAATTTCTGAAATAAATTTTGCAGTTTCTCCATAACCCGGATCACCACCACTTAATTGCGTAACAACTTTTTCATTATCACCTACTCCAACAAAAATTCCTTTAAACCAATTACGCTTTCTTTGCTCTATTGATGGACCACTACCTGATGGTCTTAATGATAGTAACTGTTTTTTTAATAATCCTAACTTAGAAATGAATGTGATTGATAAAATAGATAGCATGAGAACTATAACCTGAAAAAATGTTTTAATCATCATATATTCATTAAATGAAAAATTGTTCCCATAGATATTATCTGTTTTACTGCTTCTATAAACAATCTGTTTATCAATTACAGGGAATATAATAGACCAACTTTTAAAATCTTTATTATAAAATATTTTTTTTATTTTTTTACCTGAACCTGACTTTGATCCTCTTCCAATAATTGGTTTATTCGAATAAAGTGCATTTATAAAAGAGGCCCATGTTCCACCAGAAATTGTTCCTCGAGATTTTAAATAATAAGTAATATCTTTTTTATCTGATTTCATTTTACTTACAGTATATAATGTCCCAACATCTGGAATAATCGATTCTAAACCACATGAATTTACAATAATACTTTTTGAATTTATTGCTGCTTCAGAATATTTTTTTCTTATTGTATGAACAAAATTAGGTTCACCTGTTAAATCTACATAATGGGTGGAATTTTTAGTACAACTTTCTACTAAATATTCTCCATACAAACTATATGGACCAACGACTGTTATAATTAATTTTGCTAAGCTTGTCATAGAATCTATAGATTCTTTATCAAAAGAATCTACTACAAGCATATCAGGACTATTAGAAGAAAATCTACTAACAACTTTTTCTAACTTTTCTTTATCTCTTGCTGCGACAGCTATATTTAATCCTTTTGATTCTTCATGACCTAATAAATAATCACAAATTAATTCCCCTGTAAAACCTGTCGCTCCAAATACTACTATATCATATTTTTTCAATTTTATTCCTTTATTTAAAAATGGGGCTTATATAAAGCCCCATCTTTCTAATTTATTTATTAAATAAATCT
>CAYVBB010000048.1:0-8655 GCA_964448515.1 uncultured bacterium
ATTCAATTTATCTGCAATCTATATTTTCTATAATGTCCAGTTCAGAAGTTTGGATTGTACCAACACATAATCCTGAGGGTTTAGAAGTTGTACATGGATATTATGATATTAATAATACTTGGCTTCAAGATGAATCATTTAGAAAGAATAAATTTGATGCAAATATGAATGGTATATTTGATTTTGTCCTAGGTGTAGGGGATGATATTGATGGTGTTGATCTAAATAGAAATTATGATTTTAACTGGATTTTTGGTGATGACTTTAATCAACTTGATAGTGGTTGTAGTACTAATCCCTCTTATTTATCAAACTTTGATTATTATAGGGGAACTGAACCTTTTTCAGAACCTGAAATCCGTGCTATAAGAGATTTTACTTTAGATAATAATTTTTTGTTATCTATTGCTTATCATAGTTCTAGATCTGGATGTGTTTCTGAAAAAGTAATTTATCCATGGATATGGGAGGATGATAAAAGTGCACCAGATATAGATGTTATTTCTGAGCTAGGAATTGAAATTTCGCAAAAAATACCAACACAAGATGGTTTAAGTTATTATTATCCAACTAATAGTAAAAGTATGCGAGGAAATGCGCATGATTGGCTTTATGCAAATACAGGATGTATCCAATATTTAATTGAAGTTGGAACAAGTGATATACAATCAGATGATATTGATGTGATAGAAGATACTATTAGTAGAAATATGCAGGGTCTTTTACATTTACTAAAAAAAGGCGCAGGTACTTCCATCCAAAATGGTCCAGATGTCTATCAAATAGCTGGATTAGTAAAAGATATAAATGGTAATCCTATAAATGCTGAGGTTAAAATTATAGAGAATCATGGCCCAATGTTAAAGCCTAGATTAACAGATAGTTTTGGGCGTTTTAGAAGGATTTTAAAAGAAGGTTTATATAACATTGAAGTATCTGCATTTGGTTATGAAACATATAATTCTTCTGTTAGTCCATCAAGTAGTTCTATTACTGAGTTAGATATCACACTAGATGAATTACCTTACTATAATTTGAATTTTAATTTACTAAATCTAGATATAGTAGGAGATATTTCTGCTTCTTTATTAGGTGACTTCAATGAATTTGATTTAAATCTTATTGATGGAATAGTATTGCCTGAGGGTAATTATGAATTATTTATTAATTCTAATAATTATCTGCCTATTCGTCAAAATATTAGTCTTAATCAAGATAATATTATTGATATTGATATTAAGAATAAAGGTGTTTTTATTTATGATTCCTTCGAAGATTTTTCTCATTGGATAAATAATGATGATTTTGTAATTGAGGATAATCAATTAAAAAGTCAAGCTTCTAGTTATTATCAAGATAATCAGATTAAATCAATGCGTTTAAATAGAGATTTATCTCAACTTAGTAATCTTGATTTTATTTTAAAGGTTAAGTTGAAATATGAATTAGAATGGGATAATGATAATTTAATATTTAGGCTTTCCTCAGAAAACTCTGATTCATATTTTCTTTTAGAAAAAATATCAAATCATAATTTTGAATGGCATGATATTTATATTCCATTTAATATTGTAGATGAGAGAAAATATTTAGAAATAGTTTTAGAAACAGATGGAAGTGTAAGTTATAGGGGTTTTAATATTGATAATATTGAATTATTATATGAATGTAATGGATTAAAAGGTGATCTTGATAATTCAGGTTATTTAAATATTTCTGATATTATTTTGATTGTTGATGAAATTTTAATTACTGAAGAATCTAATCAATTTATAAATTGTTTAGCTGATTTAAACAATGATAATATTATTAATATTTTTGATTTGATTTTGGTTGTTGAAAATATATTAGAGAATTAAATATGAAAAAAAATATTGTATATGTTTTATTTAGCTTTTTATTGTCAGGTCCAATAGCATTTAAAGCATTTGATTATGATTTAAATGACAATTTTTATGGAAGAGGTGATTATGTTATTGTTTTAGCATCGTCGCAATTAGAAACATATTTGACAAATCCTAATGCTAGTTTGGGAGGAGATTTTGTTAAATTTAAAAATACTCAAGGCTTTAATGTCCATGTAATTAGTCTAGATCAAGAAGGTTTTTCTTCAGCTGAAGAATTGAAAAATTATTTAATTGATTACGATGAACAGTCAAATGGAATGTTAGAGTATGTATTATTAGTTGGGGATGTAAATGGTCAATATGCAATACCAACATTTACAATCAATTCATACAATGAACAAGAAATTGATGTTACTGATTATCCTTATACATTTACAGAAAGTCCATATGAGCCTAAATTCTTTATTGGTAGGTGGCCTGTAAGAACAATACCTGAGTTTCTTAATATCAAAAGTAGAAGTATACAATATATAACAAATGAAAACTTATTATTATCTAATGATAGTTTGGATTTCTATAATAATGCGATGCTTGTTGCTGGAAATTATAAAACAGCAGATGGGCTAGAAGTAGATCCGGGAGATTGGCCAGTAACTCCTGTTTGGACTTCTTTATGGTTACAAGATGAGTTAAATGATTTTGGTTATGCGCAAATTGATACAGCTTTTTTTCATCAATATAATTATCAAACCGCAACATATAATCCACTGATAGAAGATAAATGGAATCAAGGAGTTGGAGTTATTAATTATCGAGGTTGGGGAGATGCAAATGGTTGGCATAAGCCATATTTTCATAGAGAAGAAATACTTTCTCTTGATAATCAATGGAGATTGCCGGTAGTTATGAGTTTTGTTTGTAATACTGGCGATTTTGGAAATGATTATAGTGGAACAGGTTTAGATAAATGTTTTGGAGAAGTTTTAATAACAGCAGGAAGTATTAACTCACCGAAAGGTGCTGTTGCTATGGTTGGCCCATCTGATTTAGATACAGATACTCGTTTTAATAATGTTATGTGTGGAGTTATGTGGGATGGTTTATTAGAGGGATTAACTCCTGAATTAGGACCGGCCCTTCATTTAGGTAAACAAGCTTTAATTGATGAGTTTTCTGGATTATCAGTTGAGGGGACAATTATAGATGTCTTTTATCATCATGTATATAGTGTGATTGGAGATCCTAGTTTACCTGTTACCTTGAAAAAGCCTGGTAATATTTTGTCAGATTTAGATTTATATGATGATGGTAATGCAGATGAAAATTTACTTTCATCACATATAGTTACATATGTTTATGATCAATTTGGAAATCCTATTGAAGACTTAGTTGGTGTGTTATTTAAAAATGGGGAGCCTTTTAATAATTCAGAAAATTCAATTTATAGAGGTGTTTCTGACTCTAATGGTTTATTAATTATAGATTTTGATTTAAATGAAGCATCAGAAATTCAATTGTATTTAAATAAACCTCAGTTTCTTCAAAAATCAATTAATATTACGTTTGATTTAGATAATGGAGAATCATTTAATGAAAATATTTCTGCTTTTTTAGATGTAGATATAGTTAGTGATTTATATGCAGTTCCAGGAGAATGGTTTGATTTTGATATAAAAATTACGAATTCAAATGAATTTTTATTAGATAATATTGATTTATCAATTGGAATGGATGATAGTAATACTTTAATAAATGGACTTGAAATTGGAGTAAATAGTACGGTTAATTTAAGTGATTATTCAGTTTTAATATCTGAAGATTATAATGTAGGTGATAAAATAATATTTAATCCATCATTTTCTAGTCCTTATTATAATTTATTTTCAGATAATATTGAGGTAGTTGTTAGTGATAATGAATTGCTTTATCTAGAAAATTTTCCTTCTCCTAGATGTGAATATGGATATAGAGCCTTAGATAGTAGTGATATTGATTTTGATGGTTTTCCTGTATATGATTGGGTTGAGTTAAATGAATTGGAAAGCGCACAAAATTTATTATTACAGGATGATACTTTAACATCTGTGCAGTTACCATTTGATTTCAAGTTTTATGGATTAGAATACCAAGCAGGGGATCCTTTAACTGTATGTTCAAATGGATGGATTTCATTAGAGGAGACATATATAGATTATTTTTGGAATTTTTCTATTCCTAATCCCATGGGTCCCTCTTCAATGATTGCTCCGTTTATGGATGATTTAGATGATAATGATGGTACAGAGCCATTTAATGTTTATTATTATGATGATGTGCAGAATAATAGATTGATTATTGAATGGGATAATGTTTCAAATGGAGAAGATGATCAAAATTGTCCAAATTGTATTAAAGAGTCATTTCAAGTAATTTTACTAGACCCTGATTATTATCCTACTTCAACTGGAGATGGTGAAATAATTTTTCAATATAAAGAAATTTATGATATTGATTCTAATGGAAACTATTCAACTATTGGCATTGAATCTCCTGATCAAGATATTGGAGTGGAGTATTTGTTTAGTAATCATAAAGGATTGGGCTCATCTTGGCCCAGTGCACCAAATACATTAATATCAGATTTAGCGATAAAATTCACTACTAATGGGAACAATATTTCCTGTGTTATCATGGATTTAAATCTGGATGGATCAATAAATATTGTTGATGTTATAAGTGTTGTTAATATTATTATTGGGTTATCTAGTCCAACAGACACTCAATTGTGTTCAGCTGATATAAATATGGATGGCACCGTTAATATCGTTGATGTCATCGCTATAGTAAATACAATAATTAATTTATAGAATATTATATATATTTTCAGGGGGTCTTCCTATTGTACCCTTTTTCTTATTTAAAATAATTGGTCTTTGCATTATTTTAGGATATTCAATAATCAAATCAACTAATAATTGAGTATCATTTAATTCACTTTCAGATAGATTTAATTCTTTAAATTGCTTTTCATTTTTTCTAATTAAATCAATAGCTTTAACATTTAAAATATTTAAAATATTTAAAATAGTTTTTTTATTAATTGATTCTTTTAAATATTCTATTGTTTTAAATGAATCACATTTTTTTTCAAGAATCTTCACGGATTCTCTTGATTTACTTCATCTAGGGTTATGGTATATTATTATGCTCATATTTTTATTTAATAATTAATTTTATTTTCTATAAAATTTAATAAATTTAAATAAATATTAAAAATAATTTATATTATTTGCAGTAAATTGATTTTTTATTTTAAATTATTAAATCGGATTTAAATTAATATATGTTAGATAATAAAGATAAAAAAATAATAGATATTTTAAGGGTATCTGGGAGAGAGCCTGCATCGAGTATTTCTGAAAAAATAGGTGTGTCTGTGCCAACAGTTATTGATAGAATAAAAAAATTACACGATTTAGGTGTTATTGAAGGATATAGGGCTGTTATTAATAGTAAAAAGATTGGTTTAGATGTATCAGCTATTATTACTATCATTTCAGAATCTTCATCTAAATATAGTGATCTTGTTAATAATGCTATTAAAGAAAAATTTATTGAAAAATGTTTTACAACAACTGGTAATGGTTCTCATGTTTTATTAGTAAATGTTGAAAATACAGATTCCTTAGAAAAATTATTAAGAAATATCCAGCAATGGCCTGGAGTAAGAAGAACAGAAACACAAATAATATTATCATCTTATAAATAAAAGGAGGGACAAATGAATTTAGTAAAAGCTGAGTATATTTGGATTGATGGATATCATCCTACTCAAAATTTAAGAAGTAAAACAAGAATCTTAGATGGACCCGTATCAGATGTTAAAGAACTACCTGAATGGGGGTTTGACGGTTCAAGTACATTGCAAGCTGATGGTAATGATAGTGATTGTTTATTAAGGCCTGTTAGCTTTTATAAAGATCCTATTAGAGGAGGCAATGATATTTTGGTAATGTGTGAAGTATTTAATGCTGATGGAAGTATTCATAAAAGTAATCATAGAGCAAAGTTAAGAGAGCTTTCAAGTAAGTTAACCAAAGAAGATTGTTGGTTTGGAATTGAGCAAGAATATACATTTTTAGATATGGATGGTCAACCTTATGGATGGCCAGAAAATGGTTTTCCTGCACCTCAAGGAAAGTATTATTGTGGAGTTGGATCAGAACAAGTTTATGGTAGAGATATTGTTGAAGAGCATTTAGAAATTTGTTTAGCTGCTGGATTATCTTTATCTGGTATAAATGCTGAGGTTATGCCTGCTCAATGGGAATACCAAGTAGGTCCATTAGGACCTCTTGATGTATCTGATCAATTATGGATTGCTAGATGGTTATTAAGAAGAGTAGCTGAAGATTGGGGTGTTGTAGTTTCTATTGAACCAAAACCAATGAAAGGTGATTGGAATGGGGCTGGAGCTCATACAAATTTTAGCACCAAATCTATGAGAGAAAAAGGTGGTTTGAAAGTTATTGAAGCAGCTTGTGAAAAATTATCCAAAAAACACAAAGAACATATTGCTGTTTATGGATCAAGTAATGAAGAAAGATTAACAGGTCTTCATGAGACATGCAGTATAAATGATTTTAGATATGGTGTGAGTGATAGAGGAGCTTCAATTAGAATTCCAATGGGTACAGCAAATGATGGATATGGGTACTTGGAGGATAGACGTCCATCTGCTAATATGGACCCTTATCAAGTTTGTCATGCACTAATGCATACTATTTGTAGTTAATTCTAAAATAAAGACCTTAATTATTTTATAAAAATTATATTAAATTAATTGATAAGGTCAATATGTTTGAATTAGATTCACAATTATTACAATTTATGATAATCATTGCTTTAATGATTATTTCATTTGTGTTTGAAATTGTTTCAATGGAAGTTACTGCTTTAGGAACAATCGGCTTATTATTAATATGTAATATTATTACTATTGATGAAGCTATTGCTGGCTTTAGTAATAAAGCAGTTATAACTATTGGAGCAATTTTTATAATTAGTAAAGCTTTAGTTAAAACTGGGTTTTTAGAAGTTTTATCTAATTATTTATATAAGTTGGGTGGCAATAATAAATGGTTAACCTTTTTTATTTTCTTTGTTACAACAGCTATTATTTCAGGTTTTCTTAATAATACAGCAGCTGTTGCGATATTTATTCCATTAGCATTAAAGTTATGTCAAAAATTTCATATTAGTCCAACCAAGATATTGCTTCCTCTCTCCTATGCAGCTATTTTTGGAGGTACTCTTACTTTGATTGGAACTTCAACTAATTTGATTGTTAATTCTTTTTTAGAAAATCACAATACAATTGAACCATTTAAGATGTTTGAGTTTACTAAATTGGGTGCTATTTTTTGTTTTGTAGGTATTTTTTATAATTTAATAATTTCGCGATGGATTTTACCATCTAGAGCAATTACATCGTCATTAACTCAAAAATATCATATGAGTACGTATTTAACAGAATTTAAAATTGATAAAGATTCAAAATTGATTGGAAAGTCTATTTCAGATTTCAATGTCAAAAAACAATATGAGTTTGATATTGTTAAAATTATAAGAAATGAGATAGATCTAACTATTGCATTAAATGATACTATAATCAGAAAGGATGATGTGTTATTAATTCAGATTAATGTAAAAGATATTTTGAATTTTAAAAAGGAACTAAGTTTATTACTGCTTTCTGATATTAAATTATCACAAAATGAATTAACAGGAAGTAATCATGTTCTTGTAGAAGGATTGATTCCACAAAATTCAAGTATAATTGGGAAAACATTAAGTCAATTAAATTATAGAGAAATGTATAATTCTTTTGTTTTAGCAATAAGTAGGCAATCTGAATTATTAAGAGATAAAGTTGCTCATATTAAATTGCGTTTTTCAGATACCTTATTAATAATGATTCCAAAAGATAAAATTGAATCAATTAGAGAAAAAAATGAATTAATTATATTGGAGGAACTGGATATCCATTTGAGATATGAGAGATATTGGTGGTTGTCTATATTACTCTTACCAATTGTAATGATATTAGCATCATTACAGATTATAACAATTACTGAGGGAGCAATATTAGCTGCTATACTATTACTTGTTTTAAAATCAATTTCTATGACCGATGTCTATGAAGCAATTAATTGGCCAGTAATATTTTTGATTGCATTGCTTATACCAATAGGTACAGCAATGGAAAATACTGGTGCCGCAAATTTTTTAAGTGGTTCAATAATTAATTACGTTAATCAAATTGATATTGGTATAGAAATGGAAATAAAATATGTCATATCTATTTTATACTTTATTACATTTATAACATCAGCTTTTATATCTAATGCTGCTGTAGCAATTATATTATCACCGTTGGCTATATTATTATCTGAACATTTTCAATCTCTTGATTCAGCATTTGCTGTTGATCCAACAAGAGCTTTTTTGATGGCTATATGCTTTGGTGCTTCTGCAAGTTTTATGACTCCGATAGGATATCAAACTAATTTAATGGTTTTTGGACCAGGTCAATATAAATTCAAAGATTTTTTAATAGCAGGTATACCTTTAACCCTTATTTTCTGGATTTTAGCTAGTTATTTTATTCCTATTTTTTGGCCAATAATAAAATAAATTATTTTATCAATAATTATTATATAGTTTGCGTTACATAATTTTACTTTATTATATTTGCCAGTCCCTCTATTTATTATTATAATTAAAAAGGCAAAAAAGGAGATGCTTTTTATGAAATATTTTACGTTAT
>CAYVBB010000049.1:0-8638 GCA_964448515.1 uncultured bacterium
AATCCAGTATTATTTGGATTATCACTATCACTTATCCATTCACAAAAATCTAAATATTCACAATCTTCATAACTAAGACCTTCACATTCACTTTGCCATCCGCCATCATCATTCCAATCATTCACATCAATACACATTTCAAAAACACCATTTGGTGTTGTTACTATACTCCAATCACATTCAGAATTTTCTATACATTCATCTTGAGTTAATTCAGCACAGCCTTCAAAATTTCCTCCATCATCTCCGCCTTCACCACATTCATCCATAGTAAAAGGTCCTATCCAACCATCTTCAGTACATTCTAAATAGTCACATTCATTTAAAAATAATTCACATCCTAGACAATAAAACTCACCATCTTCTAAACAGCCATCTTCTGCATCAATACAATATCCTTCACCTGTAACAATATTAAATTCCCAATTACATCCGCTACCATAACATTCAAAAGGATTATCTATATCAGAACATAAATTATTACTACCATCATCTCCTCCATCATCCATATTTTCAGAATCAATACATATTTCAAAAACACCATTTGGAGTTTGAACTATTGACCAAGCACAAAATTCACTGTCTGCACACTCTTCTTGAGTTAAACCTTCACATCCATTTCCATTATTAAATACATCAGAACATTCAATATTATCACTTTGCAAACATTCATAACATGCCTGAAGAACTTCATAAATTTGATTTGTAGTTTCTTCATCACAATTACTAAAACATGAAGCAAAGCCAGGGTCTACAAAACTTAATGTTGATACAACCCAATCACAAGTTTCATCTGGATTTTCTTGAGGGTTTATATCATCAACTCCCGGACAATCTTGAAGGCATTCTGGGATACCTCCACCACTCGGTCTATAGCAGCCCTCTTCTTCATCCCATAAACAATTTTCAGCTACAAAGCATTCATCTTCAGATAGACCTTCACATTCTCTATTTGAATCTATTAAAGAAAATATATTTTGATGACTTATTAAAAAAGAAAAAGATATTGTAAAAAATAAAACTAGTTTATTGAATAGATTCATTGATATTGCCCTTTTATATAAAATTATTATCAAAATTTATATATATTTCTATACTAAACAAATATATAAATCGAAAAAAAATGTAACATTACCATTTTGATGAAAATGATTTTTTAAAAAGTATAATATAAAGCCAATTCATAAACCATAAAAATAAAACATTTAAATAGCCTGACTTTCTATATCTTCTTGGAGATTCGAAGACATTAAGATTATTTATAATTGATGTTTTTCCGTGTTTTCTAATCCTTCTAAATATATCAACATCTTCTCCAGCAACATAATTTTCATTATAGCCATTAATCAAATTAAAATATTTTACATTTATAATTTGGCAACCACCTCTTGCATACCCAAATCCTAAAGCGTTCATCCCTTTACTAATTAATGAGATAATAAAATGAACAATTTTATCAATAAGATTTTCATCTAAAGGATTAACAGCTATCAATGGAGAAGCTGCAATTAAATCATTTTTTTTAATATTAGCTGATAAAACATTAAAAAATAAATCAATATCAGGTATTACAATATCTGCATCTAAAAAAATTAAAAATGAATTTGATGAAAACTTTGCTCCAAAATTTCTTGCCTTAGAAATATTACATTTATCATTTTTATTATAAATAATAACTTTATCAGCAATATTTTCTGATAATGCCACAGTATTATCAATACTTCTTGAATCAGAAACAATAATTTCTAATTTATATTTATCTTTATAATTATCAAATTGTCGAATTGTATTAACAATATTATCCTTTTCATTTAATGTTGGAATAATAATTGAATACATATCAAAATGAGATGATTTTCTTCATTGAGCTATTATTAATTCTTGAAGATTGTGTAAAAACATTAAAATTGTAACTAAATCCAAAACTAAATGAATTCTTTTTAGAATCAATCAGTCCCTCTTGTTCCTCAATAAAAGGATTAAAATTTGCATTATTCCAATCAATATTTGTGATACCAAAATGAACTTCAAATCCATTTCTTAATTTTTTAGTAATTAATATTTTGAATGTCTGTAATGACTCACTAATATTTGAAAATCTATTATAAACAATATTATCATATTGATCTTCAAGCATCTGATCTGTCAATTCGCCCCGTTTAGCATTAGAATAAGTAATAGAAAATGTTGAATTAAATTTATTAAATGTATAATTAAAATATAATTCTTGAGAATGAGGGCCAGCCCAAAAACCTAATGGATATCCATGACTATAGTAATCATTAATAGAATTTTGATGTCTATATAATCTATGATCCGTCCAATTATATTCTAAAATAAAATTATCATTTTCAATAACTGTATTTTTTATATTAGTTCCAATTTGATATCCAAACCAATTCCTATTTGGTTTATCGAATGTCATACTCGGATCCCATTCATCCATCAAAAATGAAAAGTATAAATTATGATTATCATTAATATACCAATTTACATCTAATGACCACTGAATATTATCTAAATCACCTTTATACTGTTGTAATGATAGAAATGGAGCAAATGGAAGCAAATATAATAAATCAATATTTCTTACTCCATATACAATTGTTTCAGTAGCTCCAATTGTTAAATTTTCAGATAAATTCCAATTGATTCTATGCCCTACTACATAACGATTATATTCTGGCACTTCAACTCCTATACCATCATAGATACCACTATTAATATCATCTTCTATTAAGCTTCTTAAAGAACCATGAAAATATTCAAAATTTATTGTTGAACGAATATCCCACGTAAAACCAAATTGAGCAAAACTAGGGACCTTCGATGATAAAATCAATGAAGAATTACCTGGACCCCAATGCCTACTGTATTTTCCCATTTCAAAAACAATAGTCTTATAATTATATGATAATTTTATATTTGTTACATCAAAATCAAATTGTTCACCCTCAGGATCATTCCCAACCCATGATAACCCCTGCTCATGTGAAAAATAATTTGGTTTATCTGTAAGGCCGAAAAACCTATTATTATATGCATCCATTGAAATATTGAAATTATCAACGTAGCCTTCCATTGTCAAGCCCCATCCCCCTACTCCAATAGATTTTTCAACAGAGTTCCAAGTACCACCACCTGATTCATAATTTGCATATATAATAGGAGCAATAACTAATTCATTAGCAAAAATACTGGAAAATAAAATATTTATTAATATATACTTTTTCATTTTAATTGAATATTTATAAAAAAAGCCTCAAAAGAGGCTTTTTTTATTTTAACTAAAAATTATTTTAGTTTTTTGTACTATAGTCTGAACTAAGATTTATTTAGGAACTACATTCTTTGCAGCTGGACCTCTATCACTTTCGCCAACTTCATAATCAACAGTTTGCCCATCTCTAAGTGTTTTAAATCCATCCATTTGGATAACACTCATATGTACAAATAAGTCTTTAGAACCATCGCCTGGATCTATAAATCCAAAACCTTTTTTATCGTTAAACCATTTAACAGTACCTGTTTTTACTTCACTCATTAATCGTATTCCTTATAACATTATATAACAACCGCATAAATTAATGTATTATTATTAAAAATCTATACTTTTTTTAATTTTCTTTATATTCACCTAATTCTCTTGCTGAAGGATCTTTTACATCAGACCAATTTGGCATCCAATAATGAGGAATCAATCCCTCATGAGGAGAGAAATACTTATCAAATATTTTTCTATAGTAATAACTTTCTTTAGAATTAGGAGAACAATGTTTATATTTTTTTAAATATTTATTATATTCATCATCACTTACTTTTTGATCAAAGTATGATTTTATAATAGTATGCCATGAATTATTTTGATTACTTACCCCATCAGAAAAAGCACACTTATTACGCCATAAAATTTCCTCTGGTAATAAATTGTCATTTGCAAATGCTTGTCTTAATAAAAACTTTTCAATTTTATTGATACCATCAAATTTCTTTAATTCTGGCGAAATTGAAAAATAGTATTGAACAAACTGTTTATCTAAAAATGGCGTTCTTGGTTCTAGACCATTTGAACTAATACTCCTATCTGATCTAAGCACATCAAAAACATGAATTTCTTTAATAAGCTTTTCACTTTCATTTTGCAATGATAACATATCAGGAGCATTTTTTAAATAAAAATACCCACAACAAACCTCATCACTACCATCTCCATTAAATATAACCTTGCAATCTGAATTGTTTTTAATATACTTGGATACAAGATAATTACCAACACTTGCTCTTACAGTGGTAATATCATAAGATTCAATTTTATATATAACTTCTTCAATAGAATTTAAAAATTCTTCGGCAGATATTTCTACATGATGATGATTAGAACCAATATGCTTGGCTACTATATTTGCATAATGAAGATCAATACTTCCTGGCATACCAATTGAAAAAGTATCTAGATTTTTGTTATCTCCATGCTTTGCTACTAATGCAGCAATTAAACTTGAATCTAACCCCCCAGAAAGCAAACAACCAATTTTCCTATCAGACATTAATCTTTTTTTAACAGACTCCGTTAATATTGTTTTTATATTATTATTAATATCAGATTTATTTGAAATGTTTTCAAAATTTAATTTATAAAAAGAATTAAATTTGTGGATACTATCTGAAGAAAACCAAGTCCCAGGTTTAAACGGAATTATTTTATCGCAATTTTTTACAAGAGGCTTGGCTTCAGAAGCTATATAAATATCATTATTCTTATATCCTATAAAACCAGGCCTAACACCAAATGGGTCTCTAGCTGAATATAAAATATTTTTTTTCTTATCATATAAAACAAACATAAAAACACCATCTAACTCTTTAACTGTTTGTTCAATTCCAAATTTCTTATAAAGATGTAAAATAATTTCACAATCTGAACCACTTTGTAAATTAAAATTATATTTAATAGCTAAATTTTTAAAATTGTATATCTCCCCATTACAAATCAGAGATAAATTATTATCCTTTGGATGAGATAAAGGTTGATTTCCACTTTCAGAAATTCCAACAATAGATAGTCTATGAAAACCAAATAATATATTATCTTCAAAACTTTTATATTTTGAATTATCAGGGCCTCTATATTGAATCAAATCAATAGAATCTTTAAGATTCTCTAATGATTTTTTTTTACCTTTATATAAAAAAATTCCGCACATATTCTTTTCACTAATTTTTAATTATAATAAGAAATAGGAGTTTAAGTTAAGGAAACTAGTCTTTAATTACTCAAAATTATATTTACCATTGAAATAACATCTGTAACATTCAAGGCACTATCATTATTTATATCAGCTAACTCATTATATCCTCCAGCTAATATAAGATTAACTACGCTTATAACATCTACAACATTTAATTCACCATCACCATTAACATCACCTGGGACAACAACTACCATCTCATCAATCAAAATTTGAATTTGGGCATATAATTCATTTAGCTGAGGATCAGATATAGATGAACCAGAATACTCTCCAATATATCTTCTTTCAAGGCTAGAATCAACCAATACAATTTTTTTCCTAGCTCCATCAGTTCCTTCTAAAAACTGATTCCATATACCCATGGTAAAATCTTGGACCCAAGGACCAGTGACATTCCATGAACTTATCGAGCCTGCACCAATACCAATACCAATTAATACAACCTTGTCTGTATCCCATGCTCCGCTATCATTTAAATCACACAACTGCGTGAAAATTTGACGTCATCCACCTCAGGATTCCCATCCAAAATAATTAATTGTAATTTTATCCTCAAAATATGAAGGTCCAATAAAAGTCCCATTTAAATTACTATTTGGATTGGTATCTTGAAGGGAATAATCATAATCCTGTGAAAAAGAAAAACCAATTAGAATAATGATTAATATTTGTTTTATTTTTTGGTGAATCATTAAATGTAATTTATCAAAAAAAATAAAAATTAAAAATAATTATTTCCTAAGATTAGATTTTGAAAAAATATCTTCTGGTATTTCTTGATCAAACTGAATATCTTTTATAATCCATTCTGTTCCTCTACTATTTTTTTTAAGTTCATCCTTGAAAATAAATCTAGTAGGAAACCATCTATTCCCTATTTTTTTTACACCATCCATCGAAGTTGATTTTAATAATTTTCCACTTTTTGCATATAATTCTTCTTTTATAGGTAAAAAATATTCTACATCTACCCATCCACGTCTTTTTGGGTAAGAAATACCATCAGTTTTTGCTTCTAAAAATATAATGTAACATTTTCGATTATTAATATATTCCTCTCCTTCTAAAATAGCTGAATATAATTGATCAAGTGGCTTATCTTCCATAACATCATTATAAGACATATCCGAGCCCATAATTGATTGCCTTAACATATGACCTGATATTTGAATAATTCTATCTGTTTGAGGAGAATAAGTGAGCAAAACATCATCTAGCTTTAACATTTTACTTCCCATTTCCCTTGGAGGAGAAAGATATTCTGTAAAGGCTTTATCTGTACCAACTATCCAACTTTTTGAAACAATAGTTCTACTTGCTCTTCTTCCATGTATAATCATCTCACTTGTTATCACTCTATTATTTGAATTTAAATTAAAGTCAATTTTATTTATAATTTCATTAACAGTTAAATCGCTTGATATTATAGTACTTAATAAAATGAATATAAATTTATATCTCATGCTTCCAATTCCTTAAATAATTGCGCCATTTCTCTGCTATAAATTGCACGTCCTGCAAGCATAGTTCCAAATACTGTTGCTAAAATACCAGGTATAAATCCAATATAGAATAATTCAGAAGTTACTTGAGGATAAAAAACATTTGGCATAGCAAAATTTGATGAATTTAAACTATCAATTGCTTTAGAATAATCAAGGCCTACCTTTTCTAAATAAGACGTAACTGATATCCCAATCATTGTTCCAAATAAGCTACCTAAAAATCCAATCATTGATGACTCAACTATCATTGATCTAAATACATGCCCCTTTGTCTCCCCAATAGCTAAACGCATTCCAATTTCTCCATATCTCCTAAGACCATTCATTATGCCCATATTCCATAATACAAGAGTAACTACTATTAAAAATAATGCCATAATAATAAACATTATAACATTACTAAAATCAACTATTGTTGACATTTGATTAGAGTCTCTTAATGCAAGCATAAAAGGTCTATAAACATCCGTCGTATCAGAAAACTGAGTATTATATTCATTCCTAATAAAAACAGTTTCCTTATCGTCAAAAGATAAATCTTTTTCATAACCTAATATTTCTGATGATGCATTATCCATATCTAAGGCAATTTCTGCTCCTTTAATATCTACAATCATCATATCTTTATCTATAGGACCTAGATTTAAATTAAATATCCCCGAAACTAAAAAATTATACGTTGAAAATGCCCCATCCATTGTAGAACCAATAAAAGTAACAGTATTTCCAGGATTCACATTTAAACGCTCTGCTAATCTTTCACTTAATAAAATTTCATTTTCATTGGAAAAAATTTTACCTTTTATAATTTTATCATCAAGATTCCACACTTTAAGCTGCTTTGAATTATTTGATAAAAAATCTATTCCTAATGCAAAAACCGGACTTTGTTTTAATGTCTCGCCACTATCATCTGGGACATCTAATAATCCAGCAAAAGTAATTCTTCGAGTCCACATATAATCTTTATATTTTTCATCTAAATCATTAATCAATTTATCAGATACTAATAATGCTAAATCATTTGGTAATAACTGATGTTCTAGATTATAGGCATGTGTTACAATTTTAATATGACCTGAATTAACTAATGCTGTATTAAAAAATAAGGAATTATAAATGCCATTTAAAAAACCACTAAAAAAAATTATTATTGCAACAATTGATGTTATAATTATAAGTGGAAAAAAACTACGGGCTCTATCTCTTATCAACCCTTTAAATAAAAATTTAATCATAATACCGTTTTTCCTCTTATTGCATCAACAGGATTCATTTTTGATATTCTTCTCGATGGTATATAGCTTACAATAAGCAAAATAATAAAAACTATAATTGCTGTTGCAATTAAAAGTTTAAGAGAATATACTGGCATAAGGGTTTTTGAAATAATCAAACCCATATCAGAATAATCAATAGGTAAAGGAATTCCATTTATATTAAAATAATATAGAATAGGACCAAATAATATTACTGTTAAAAAAATTGCAAATATTGCATTTAATGCACCTTCTAAAGTAAATAATAAAACAACTCTTCTCTTCTTCATTCCAAGAGCCATCAACGTTCCAATTTCTTTTTTTCTTCTAAATATTGATAATGTTTGTGCATTAAATATTCCCATTGCTGCAAGTGCAAGTAAAATAATATAAATCATAATTGCATTAGGCCTATCTTGCTTTATAATAGCTTTCATATCTCTAACTAAATATTCGACATCTCTTCTAATCCAATCTTGAGAACTATGGGGCTCTTTTATTCCTTCTTTATAAACAATATATGTTGACTCATTTGGCATAGATAAAATATCTCTAGCAGTATTAATAGGAATCCAAATATGTCCCATATCAATTTTAAAATTACCAGAATCCATAATATGTA
>CAYVBB010000050.1:0-8575 GCA_964448515.1 uncultured bacterium
GGCAGGATTCGAACCTGCGACCCCCTGCTCCCAAAGCAGGTGCGCTAACCGGACTGCGCTACACCTCGAAAAATTGACAAAAAATACAGACATAAAATATATAACATTTTTAATTTAATTATAAATAATAATTAATATTATTTCATTCTTATATTTAATACATAAACCTATGAATAAAATAATAAATAGATATATTATAAAAGAATTAACAATTCCGTTTATGAGTTCTCTATTCATATTAATATTTGTCCTATTATCAAATTTTATATTAAAAAATATGGATAAGTTCTTAGGTAAAGGATTATCTCTTGGAACTGTATTGAAATTTTTAGTGTATAATTCAGCTTGGATTATATCATTAGCAATTCCAATGTCAATTCTTATTGCAACTTTAATGGCTTTTGGCCGATTATCATCAGATAATGAAATAACAGCATTTAAAGCATCTGGTATTAGTATGAATAAGTTAATATTACCTGCAATGATTTTTGGATTAATTGTATTTTCTCTTATCACACCTTTTAATCTATGGATATTACCAGAAATGAATCATAATGTTCGAAAAATTAGCCATGAAATAAGTAGGAATAGACCTGATATAGAATTTAATGAGCAATTATTAAATTCATTTTCAGATAAAATTATTTATGTTGGGAAAAGGCTAAACACACACTCTTTTGATAATGTAGTAATTTTTGATAAAGCTCAAAAAGATCACACCACAATTATGGCAGAAAAAGGAAATTTTAAATCTTTTCAAGATGGAATTGTAATTAATTTACAAAATGGATCAATTCATGAAAAGTTAGCTAATAATGAATATAGAAAAACTTATTTTGATATATATAAAATTGCAATACCTTTTGATCAGCTTGAATTTAATTTATCAAATAATTTAATAAGACAAGAAAGAGAACTAAATGTAAATGCTCTTTTAAACAAAATAACTTCCTATAAAAATAATATTAAAAATTCTGAACAAGAAATAACATTGAATGATAATAAAATTGATTCACTAAATAAGCTTTTAAGTGTCTATGAAAATAAAAATAATTTATTAATGATTAATATGATTAAAAATCAAATTAATAATCAAATATTTAAAAAAGATAAAAATTTCAAACTAATAAAAAATTATAAAAAACAAATTAATAAATATAGTGTTGAAGTACATAAAAAGTTTTCTATTCCAATTGCATGTTTTATATTTATTCTACTTGGAACACCTCTAGGAATCATGGCAAAAAACAGCAATATGAGTGTTAGTATAGCAATAAGTATTTTATTTTTTATAATTTATTGGTCATTTTTAATTGCTGGAGAGGATTTTGCTGACAGAGGAAGATTTAATCCAGCATTATCTATGTGGGCACCTAATATATTTCTTGGAATGATTGCATTTTATTTATACTCATTGATTTCTAAAGAAAATATCAGTTTTAAATTTAATTTTAAATTTTTAAAGTTATTTAAATCTAAATAATGGGTTTGAATATTCTTGGCAGGTTTCACTAGGAACATTAGATTCAATAAAATATTCCTTATAAGAATCACACCAATCAGTTCCCAAACAACAAGTACCTTCACAAATATTTGCTTCTATAACTCCACTAGGTGTATCCCAATCTTCTTTTGTATTAATTTTTATAATATTCCCCGAATGATAATAATTGCCTAAATTATAAATTTCTCTTATTGTATTAGCAAAAATTGGCATTGCTGCTGTTGAACCATATTGCTTTTCACCTAACTTCATTTGAGGATCATCCATCCCAACCCATACTCCTATTACAATATAAGGAGTAAAACCAATAAACCATGCATCGGTTTTACTATTAGTTGTTCCTGTTTTACCTGCTAAAGGTGAATAAAATTTATATTTCCATCTTATAGAACCAGCCGTTCCATTATCAATTACTGACTTCATCATATCTCTTAATATAAATATCTCTTTTTGATCAGCGACTTCAATAGATTCTGAAGAAAATTCTTTAATAGTTAAATCATTATTATCTTTTATAAGATTAACAGATAAAGGTTGATTTAATATACCATTATTAGCAATAGCTGAATATGACATTGTTATATTTAATGGATATACTTCTGATACACCTAGTGCTATTGCATCAACTGGTCTAATATTTGTAGAAATACCCATCCTTTCAGATGTTTTTTTAACATCAATAGGACTAATTAATTCCTGGACTACTCTTACAGATATTAGATTTAATGATTTTTTCATTCCTTCTCTAAGAGTTGTTAATAATCCTGTTGATCCATCATGGTTTTGTGGATTCCATCTAGTTGTATCATCAATAAAAAAAACAAGAGGCTGATTTAATAGCTGAGTACATGGAGTATAGCCATTTTCAATTGCAGATAAATAAATAAATGGTTTAAATACTGAGCCAGGTTGACGTTTAGCTTGAGTTGCTCTATTAAAATGATCTAAATATTCTTTTTCTGTTCTTCCTCCTATCATACCTAAAACACTACCATGTATGGGATCAATAACAACTGCTGAACCTTGAACTAATAATTGTTTTCTTAATAAAGGAGGAATTTCAAGATTATTTTTTAAAATATTTTTCAACGAATCAATAGTAATATTATTCTTTTTAGAAATATATTCTAATCTTTCTTTATTATTTAATAAATCCCTATTAAAAATTTTTTGATTTTTTATCATAGCCTCATTAAAAGCATTCGTTAAGATGGATTGGATTCTACTATCTAAAGAGGTGTATATATTTAATCCATCTTTATATAAATTAATTCCTAAATCTGAATCAACTTTCTCTAATTCTCTTCTTACATACTCAGAAAAATGTGGTGCGGGGCTACTATCATAATCATATTTACTTACTTTAATTAATTCATTTTTAGCTGCTTGATATTCATCATTACTAATATAACCTAAATCATTCATAACCTTAACTACAAGATTCTTTCTTTTTTCAGCTCTTTCAGGATATTTTACAGGACTATAAATTGCTGGTGCAGGTAATAATCCAACAAGTAATGAGGACTCAACTAATGACAAATCTGAAACATCTTTACTAAAATAATAAATTGCAGCAGATTGTACCCCGTAAGTTCCATGACCAAAATAAACTGAATTAAGATATAATTCTAAAATTTCTGATTTGGTATAAGTCTGTTCAATTTTAATAGCAGTTATAAATTCTTTTATTTTTCTTAATATGGAGCGTTCCATACCAATAGATTCATACATAGTTCTTGCCAACTGCTGAGTTAATGTACTTGCACCTTGTTTTGCACTTAGATTAACTAAATCAATTATAACAGCCCTTATAATACCCTTAATATTAATTCCATTATGATTATAAAAATCTCTATCTTCCATTGATAATAAAGCATTTCTTAAATTCTCAGGAATGACATTAATACTAATCATATCCCTCTTAGCTACATATAATTTCTTTAATACTTCTCCATCTGAAGATATTATTTTTGAAACTTGATCTGGATTAAATTTTTGCAACTCATCTAAAGAAGGTAAATCTCTAGAAAGAAATAAAAGATAGATTGTAATACAAATTAAAAAACCAAAACAAAAAAGAAATGTATTAAAAAATATTCTCTTCCAACTAACATTATGCTGAGCTGAATTATCCAAGAGAATTTATTTTGGTTTTATCATCAATTTAGGATCTAATAATTTTTCAATTTTTTTATCTGATAAGATTTTATTTTCTCTTAAAATTTGTCTAATTGTTTTATTCTTTTTAAAAGCTTCATAAGCAATTTGAGCTGCTTTATCATATCCTATTTCAGGAACTAAAGATGTACACATTGCTAGGCTTCCTTCAATATAACCTTCACACTTATCAGAATTAGATTGAATATCAATTAATAACTTATCAACAAAAACATTAATAGAATTTGATAAAATATTAATAGAAAATAACATATTATGTGCTATTAATGGTAGCATCAAATTTAATTCAAAGACACTCCCTAATCCTCCTAAATTAATAGCTGTATCATTTGCTATTACTTGAGAACAAACCTGAATCATAGATTCACAAATAACGGGGTTAACTTTTCCTGGCATAATAGAAGAACCTGGTTGAACAGGAGGAATAGTTAATTCTCCTAGACCAGACCTTGGTCCCGATCCTAACCAACGAATATCATTTGCAATTTTATTTAAACCAATAGCTAAAGTTTTTAGTGAACCTGAAAACGCAACTGCTTGATTTTGAGATGATTGAGCTTCAAAATGATTCTTAGTTTTTACAAATTTAATTTTAGTAAATTTTGATATCTCATTTACAATTAACAACCCGAATTTTTTATGTGTATTAATTCCAGTACCTACAGCTGTACCTCCCTGTGCTAAACTAGATAATAATTTTTTAGTTTGATTAATTTGACTTAAACTATTTTTAATAATTGATTGATATCCTGAAAATTCTTGACCTAATGTCATTGGAGTAGCATCTTGCAAATGAGTTCTTCCAATTTTTAAAATCTTATCAAAATCTTTAACTTTTACTGATATAGCTGATTCTAATTTTATTAAAGAAGGAATTAAATCCTTTTCAACAGCAATTAAACTTGAAATATGAATAGCCGTTGGTATAACATCATTACTTGATTGACCCATATTAATATGATCATTTGGATGAATTGAATTCGTTTTATCTTTAATGAAAGTATTAGCTATAGAAGCTAGAACTTCATTTACATTCATATTTGTTGATGTTCCAGAACCTGTTTGAAAAATATCAATAGGAAATTGATTTTTTGGTTTTTCAGCTAATAATTTATCACATGCTTTTACAATTGCATCACTTCTAATTTTATTAATTAACTTAAGTTTTAAATTTACTATTGCAGCTGATCTTTTTATAATAACAATTGCAGTGATAAAATCATAATTAAATGTTATACCACTAATAGGAAAATTTTCTACAGCTCTTTGAGTTTGTGCACCATATAGTGCTGTTGAGGGAACTTGCATTTCACCCATTGAATCAGATGTAATACGATATTTTTTTGATTTATTTTCTTTTCCCATAAATTAGCCTATCTATTAATTATAGTTTTAAAAGTAAAAGAAGTTTCAAAAAATTATTTTACTTCCCATGTTTCTTGACCATTAATTAATGATTGTAAATCTGGATCCCCTTTTAACTTAATACTATCTTTAATTTGAGATATCATCATATCTTCATAAGTTAATTTATCTTCTTTGTAAAATATACCAAAAGGAACAGGAAGTTTATCATCATATGTCATTTCACTAATTAAGTTAGAAAGATTTTTATCTTTCACATCATGAACTAATAAATCATCTACTGAATAATCTTTATCAAGATTAACAACTTTAAGTCTAAATCCATCTAAAATTAAACCAAGATTATTATCAGGACCGAAAATCATAGGTTTTTTATCCTCTAATAATATTCTAGATGTACCTCTTTCTTCTTTATCAGTTAAATTTGCAAATGCTCCATCATTAAAAATATTACAATTTTGATAAATTTCTACAAAAGAGGTCCCTTTATGATTATGAGCTTCATTTATTATTTGGCCCATATGTTTTAATTCTTTATCTATAGCTCTAGCAACAAATGTTCCTCCAGAACCTAAAGCTAATGAAGGTGGATTAAAGGGATGATCAAGTGAACCCATTGGTGTAGAAACAGTTTTTTTACCTACCTCTGAAGTAGGAGAATACTGGCCTTTTGTTAAACCATAAATTCTATTATTAAACAATAATATATTCATATCTATGTTTCTTCTTAATACATGAATAAAATGATTTCCACCAATACTCATTGCATCTCCATCACCTGTTATTACCCAAACTGATAAATCAGGATTAGATAATTTAGCACCCGTAGCAACAGCTGGAGCTCTTCCATGAATTGAATGAAAACCATAGCAGTTCATATAGTATGGGAATCTACTAGAACATCCTATTCCGGAAACAATTAAAAACTGATGTTTTGGAATACCTAAATCTGGAAATACTTTTTGAACAGTATTTAAAATAGTATAATCACCACAGCCAGGACACCATCTTATATCTTGATCAGAAACAAAATCTTTTTTCTTTAATTTTTGAACTTCACTCATTTTTTTCCTTAAGTAATGATTCAATTGTATTTAATACTACATTAGAACTAAATGGTTTTCCTGCTACCTGATTCAGTCCAACTGCATCTATCAAATACTTAGCTCTTACTATAGTTAACAATTGACCTAAATTTAATTCAGGAATTAATACTTTCTTAAATTTTTTCAATATTTTCCCAAGATTTTTTGGGAATGGATTTATATATCTTAAATGAACATGAGATACATTACCTTTAAGCTGTTGAGATTTTTTTACAGCTGATCTAACAGAACCATAAACACCACCCCAACTTAAAACTAATAAATCTCCAGATTCTTTACCAAAAACTTCAACATCCGGAATAAAATCAGCTATAATATCAACTTTTTTCTGTCTTTGTAATGTCATTGCATGATGATTATCAGGATCATAGCTCACATTTCCTGATAAATTTTCTTTTTCTAGACCACCAATTCTATGTTCCAAACCTTCAACTCCAGGGATGGCCCAATCTCTTGCTAATGTTTTTTCATTACGTTTATAAGGCATAAAACCATCATCTTTTGAAGATTTAACTAAATTGTTTTTTATTTTTGGTAAATCTTTAACTTTAGGGATTTTCCATGGTTCTGAACCATTTGCTATATACCCATCTGATAATAACATCACCGGCATCATATGTTCAATAGCAATTCTTGCCGCTTCAAAAGCTGTATCAAAACAATCTGATGGACTGCTTGTAGCAATAACAACACATGGGCACTCTCCATTTCTTCCATACATTGCTTGAAATAAATCAGACTGTTCTGTTTTAGTAGGTAAACCTGTAGAAGGTCCTCCTCTTTGAATATTTATTATAATTAAAGGTAATTCAGTTATTATACCCAAACCAATTGCTTCACCCTTTAATGCAATTCCAGGACCAGAACTAGCTGTAATACCAAGATTTCCAGCAAATGCTGCTCCTAATACACTTGTAATAGCAGAAATTTCATCTTCGGCTTGAAAAGTTTTTATACCAAAATTTTTATAATTAGCTAAAAATTTTAAAATATCACTAGCAGGAGTGATAGGATAACCTCCAAAAAATAATTCCAAATCAGATTTTTGAGAGGCAGCAACAAGACCTAAAGATAGAGCATGATTTCCCATAATATTTCTATATGAACCTTTATCAAACTTTGCTTTATCAACTTTGTATGTAGTTTTAATAGCTTCTATAGTCTCACCATAATAGTACCCTGTTTTTAAGGCTTTAATATTTGATTCTGCTATAATAGGTTTTTTACCAAATTTTTTATTTAAAAAATCAATAGTAGGTTCTAAATCTCTTTCATACAACCAATATACTAATCCTAAAGCAAACATATTTGTACTTCTCATTTTTTCTTTAGGAGTTAAATCAAAGTCTTCCAATGCTGTTTTAACTAAAGTTGTCATAGGAACAATAATAGATCTATACTTTGATAATAAGTCCTTATCTTCAATTGGATTATCTTCCCATTTTGCAAGCTTTAAATTCTTAGGAGTAAAATTATCTGTATTTATAATTAATATTCCATTTTCTTGTAATTCTTCTAAATGAACTTTTAATCCAGCTGGATTCATTGCAACTAAAACATTCAAATCATCCCCTGGAGTATATATTTCACGATCACCAAATTGCATCTGGAATGAACTAACACCATATAAAGTTCCTTGAGGTGCTCTTATTTCAGCAGGGAAATCAGGCAAAGTAGATAAATCATTTCCAAATATCGCAGAGGTATTACTAAACTGATTGCCAGTTAGCTGCATCCCATCACCAGAATCTCCTGAGAATCTAATTGTTACTACATTTGTATTATTTGAAACTTTATTTGCCAATATTGTTTTTTTTAAAATTACAATTGAGTCTAATTTACCTTTATAATAATATTTCAACAAAATGAAATTATTATTAATAAATTAAAAAATTATTTTATAAATTCTAACTATGAATAATACTAAGAAAATAAAGCTTACACAATATTCAAGTGGTGCTGGTTGAGCTTGCAAATTATCTGCAAAAGATCTTACTCAAGTTTTGAGTAAATTAAATTTAATTAGCAATTCAAATAGCAATTCAGGATTTGAAAATTTTGATGATTGCTCAATTTATAAAATCAATGATAAGCAATCAATCATACAAAGTGTAGATTTTTTTACTCCAATTGTTGATGACCCTTATACATTTGGTTTAATTTCTGCTGCTAATGCAATATCTGATATTTATGCAATGGGTGGAAAACCATTGTTCGCACTTAATATTGTGGCTTTTCCCTCTGATGATTTACCTTTAGATATCTTATCTGATATACTAAAAGGAGGATTAGATAAATGCAAAGAAGCAAATATAAATATTTTAGGGGGGCATTCTATAAAAGATAAAACTCCAAAATATGGCCTAGCTGTTACAGGTTTAATTGAAAATCATTTAATTCTAAAAAATAATACTCCAAATAA
>CAYVBB010000051.1:0-8536 GCA_964448515.1 uncultured bacterium
GATGGACTTTCATCCATACACGCGTTCCAGGCGTGCACCTTAAACCACTCGGACATCTCTCCAGATGATGTAAAATTTAATGATTTATTGTTATTTTATTTTATTATTTTTTCTCTTATTTATAAAAAAATCTTTCAAAATACTTTTACACCTCTCATCTAATACTCCTGACTGGATATTTTTAAGATGATAATTTAATGGATTTAAACTGACGATATTAACTCTAAATCCTAACTTAGGATCTTCTACACCATAATATAAATTCTCTATCCTTGAATTCAATATGGCACCATAACACATAATACAAGGTTCTTTTGTTACATATATACTTGTATTAGTTAGTCTCCAATCATTACTATAACTAGAAGCAGATGTAATCGCTATCATTTCAGCATGGGCAGTTGAATCAGTTAATCTTTCAACTTCATTATGTCCCCTACCAATAATTTTATTATCTTTAATAATAACACAACCAACTGGAACTTCATCACAATCATAAGATTTAATTGCTAATCTATAAGCCTCCTGCATCCATTTATCATGTATGTCAAAATTCATATATTGAGTTTATTAAATTGCATGAAACTATTCCAGCAGTTTCAGTCCTTAACCGACTATCACCTAAACTTATTGAAATAAAATTATGTTTTTGAGATAAAGAAATTTCTTGAGATGTAAAATCTCCTTCAGGCCCTATTAGAATACAACTATGTGAACTATTAATAATAAAATCTTTAAACGAGAATAAATCTTTTCTTTCATTATTTTCAAGATGACATATAAATTTCATATCTTCACTAGTTCTATCTAAAAAAGAACTAAAACTCTCTATTTTATTAATCTTTGGTAATTTAGCTTTAAGTGTTTGCTTCATGGCAGTTATTGCAATTCTATTTATTCTTTCTAATTTTATATTTTTCCTTAAAGTACGCTCACATTGAATAAAAGATATTTCATCAATTCCTATTTCAACAGATTTTTCAATAAACCACTCTAATCTATCATGATTTTTAATAGGAGAGATAGCAATGTGTATATAATATTTTTTTCTACCATAATCATTTATAACTTCATTAATTTTAATTTGACAATTGTTTCTGCTAATTGAAACAAGCTCTCCTTTATAAAAATTTCCAATACCATCTACAACGTTAACTGAATCACCAACACTTTTTCTTAATACTTTTGTACAATGTCTTGATTCTTGTGAATCTAGGATAATTATATCATTATCAATATTGTCTGAAAAAAATAATTCCATTTATTTCAAAATGGATTTTAATATTTTCAAGTCACCATCAATATTACCATGTGGATCAACTCCTAAAAGCTCACATAATAAGGGGTAAATATGTATTAATTCAAATGTTTTAATTTTATAATTTTCTTTAAAACGAGAACCATATGCATAAAATATAGCATGCATATTCATGTAATCTGAATTATAACCATGCATACCTTTAACAGGTAATTTACCATTATATTCTTCAATATGATTATTTTTATACATCATCCAGCCTTCATTAGCTACAAGCAAATAATCATATAAAGAATTATGATAATTTAAATTATTATTATTCCTAGATGAAACTATTGATACATTTGGAATATTAAATTCATTAATTGAAAAATCAACTTCAGAATCAACCTTAAAACTCATCATAGGTCCTTTACCATCTAAAATTCCAGGAAGATTAAAATTATCAATATTAATAACTTTACTTTCAGATACATCAACCATTCCATGATCACTCACAATAACAATATTAATTTTATTAAAAATATCAAGTTTTGATATAGATTTTAATAAATATCCTAAAATATCATCAGATGATTTTATTTCGTTAGTAACTTCAATAGAATTTGGACCAAAAACATGACCTGCATGATCAGGCTCATTAAAATATAAACATACTAAACGAGGTCTGCTAGAAATTGGAAAATCTAACCAATTGATTGCTTGATCTACTTTATCATACGGGTTAATACCAGATTCATAATTTTTATAATAAGTGGGATAATATCCTCCAATTTTTGCTTCAGAACCAACCCAAAAATATGTTGCTGTAATAATATCATTTTTCTCAGCAGTAACCCAAATTGGCTCAGCTCCATACCATTTAGCATCTTGAACAGAATTTTTATCTTTATAAGAATATCGACCATCTTCAGTAGTAAACTCATTCCCTAATATCTTATGCTTGTTAGAATAACAACCAGTAGCAATAGCATAATGATTAGGAAAAGTAAAAGAAGGAAAAATTGGCTTTAAAGAATGTGCTTTAACACCCCATTTCTCTACATAATCAAAATAAGATGTCTCAACTCTATCAGCATAATCATACCTGAAACCATCAAAAGAAACAAGTATAACATATTCATCATTATCGTTTGAACAAAATATTATCGATATAAAAACAATAAGTAAAATATTAATTTTATTATTTTTCAGCATTATTTATAGCTTCATTATATAATGATTGGCATTTTTCTTTGCCCCAATTGGGCCAATATTTTTTAGTCTCAAATATTTCATAGTTATCTAAAGATTTTTTTAAAAGTGGAATAGCCTTATCCTTTCCGCCCCCAAATGCTGATGGAGTATAAAACTTAGATTGTCCATTTAAATAATATGGACGAGGATTAGTGGGGCAATATAAAATAGCTTTATTAATACTCTTATCTGACAATGGTCCATATTTCATACCATTAACCATAGGATTAATAAATATTTTCCCCACATAAATTAAAGCTTTCAAAGTTTGAACTTCAGATAAAGCTACAGAATCAACATTATCTATATTAAAGGTATCAAATGGAGCAATAATTTCAAAGGCTTTATCTAAATATAATTCTTTTATATCTGGATCATCTTGCATCATACTTAAACTTGTATTACTATAAGCATAATAATAACTAGACAACCAATCATTTTTAACAACTTGAGATATTCGATAAAAATAATTAGATGCTTTTAAAAAATCATCTTCTGTTTCGCATGACTGAAACATTTGAATACCCTTATTCATTGCATTGTAATATCTTTCTGGATACTCAGAACTAAATATGATTGAAAAAAATATTATATAAAGTTTTATTTTCATTAATCTTTATCTACTGAAAAAAACATAAAACAACCTATAAATACACTTCTTAAACTACCTGGCAATTTTTCTTCTTTCTCTGCTAATACTGACATATCATAATCTATATATCTATATCCAAAACTATTTCTATGACCAAATGGATTAGAGACATTAAAGAAAACAACCATAAAGCCATCTTCTATTTGAGGCAAATAACTGCCACCAATATCAAAAGAAAGATAAGGATCAGATTCAAACTGCTGATTTGTTATAGGATCATAATATGGATAACCTGAAGTACCTGTTAAGGCTAAACTGGTATTAAAACCATCTCCATTTTTCAACTTAAATGCATTTTTATAAATAAATGTTAACTTATGATTTGATGCAAAGCTTGGAATAATTTCACTTGAATATTGCTTAAATTTTCTCTCACTATCTAAATATGAATATGCAATCCAGATATCTTGACCTATTCCATCTGAAGTGTTATCCATTCTCCAGAATAATTCTGCGCCCTTAGAAAATCCATTTCCATTATTTGTTAATTCATTTTCACATTCCCAGTAATTCGGACAATTTGAATCTATTAAAATTAAATTATCATACTGTTTATCAAAAAATTCCAATCGAAATGTTCTCCCTTTTTTTGACCATTCATAATTAAATATATGATGAACAGATTTTTCAAACTCTAATCCTGTTAAATTATTTTCTATTTTAATATTATTTTGTCTATACCATTGATCAAACCCAATATCAGGTGTTTGAAAAAATTTACCATATGCATATGAAACTTGACTATTTTTTCCAAGTTTATACGCAGCAGAAAATCTTGGTGAGATACTATTTTTGTCTATCAATTTTGAATGTTCATATCGTACACCTGTATTAACAGCAAATTTTTTAAACAATCTCAAGTCTATTTCTGTAAATGCAGTAGATAAAAATTCATCAATTATAATATTTCCACTATAATTCTCATTAATATCTCCTGAATTATCGAATACATAATTCATAAATTCACTAGATTGATCAAATAAATGAAACCCAAAATTAATCTTAGATTTGCCAAGAAAATTTTTAGTTAAGACTGTTCTAAATTGTAATAAATCATCATAAGAGTTGATATTAATAGGTTCTGAAAAACCCTCTGAGCTAATTTCAGAGTCATTAGAATTTTTTGAATAAGACAATCCAAATTTAGCTCTCCATTTATCATTTATTTTTCCTTTATATGTAGTTAATAAAAATAAATTATTATTATCTAAATTAAAACCAGAACCTATCTCATCTTCTATTGTACCTAAACTATAATCTGAAACTCTACCTAAATATTTAAATACACCGTTCTTCATTTTTTTTGCATAATTTGTTTTAAGCTCTATACCCTTAGGTGGTTTAGAAAAGTTTACTCTGCTTTTAATAAAATCAGAGCTATTATTAAAATTTTGAAAATATTCAATATTTGTATAATCTAGATTAATACCACATACTGTACTATCATTTCCATACCCTCTTCCATAACTAAGACTTAGAGGAGTTAATCCAAATGTATTAGCATTGAAATCACCAAACCTAGTCCATGTTTTTAGATCTACAATTGCTGAAAGAGCCTGACCATATTGAGCTGAATATCCTCCTTGACTAAATGCAGTACCTTGAAAATCAAATGGTTCAAATCGTCCTCTTTGAGGGATATCAGGCACATCACTGAAATATGGATTTTGAATTAACATACCATCAACTATTTGCTTTGCTTCAGAAGCATCTCCTCCTCTTACATAGATACCTTCTTTATCCGCTTGAGGCTGAGTACCAGGAAGTGCTTCAAGCGCACCAGATATTTCACCTCTTGAACTGGCTACAGTAACAATATCAATAGGATCTAGAACAATAACTTTTTCATCATCACTCGCTCCAAAAGAGCCTGCAGTTATTACAACCTCATTGGCTCTTGTGATAAGCTCTTTTAATACAATATCTAAAGTAATCTGCTTATTAATATTAATTTCTTGATTAAATGATTCATAGCCAATAAAACTTACTATTAAAGTTTGAATTCCAGTTTCATATGTTTCAAAAGCAAACGAACCTTTATCATCAGATGATGTACCATCAAATGTATCTTTTAAATATACATTTGCATAAATAATAGGCTTCCCTTCTTCATCTTTAACTGTTCCAATTATAAGATTTGAATACATGAATGAAAAAAATAATATGAATATTAATTTATTTAACTTCATTTAACTATTAATAAAATCAATTACCACTTTATCTTGAGGTTTGATTTTAGAAGAAAGCACATTAACTAACACTCCCTCTTCATTAATTAAATATTTATAAAAGTTCCAACTTGGAGGAGAATCATTCCATCCATTTAACTCTTTAAACGATAACCATGAATATAATGGATGTTGATTACTATTTTTTTTAACAATCGTTTTCTTTACTATTGGAAATTTTACTCCATAATTAGAGCTGCAAAAAGTTTGTATATCTTTATTTTTTCCCGGCTCTTGAAATAGAAATTCATTAGAAGGAACTCCAATTATTTGTATTTTATCACCATATTCATCATATAATTTTTGTAATCCACCATATTGATAAGTATAACCACATTTCGAAGCTACATTTACAATAATAACCTTTTTACCTTTATATTTATCAAATGTTATTTTATCACCACTTATCAATTCAACAGAATAATCATAAAAACTATTAGATAGGCCCTCTATGTTTACCTTTTCATTCTTAAAAAAAAAGGGTAAAACAAATCCTATCATTGAAATAACACATGCAAATACTACAAAATACTTTATCATTATTATTCTCCTTGACTAAAAGTTAAAACATCATTAAATATATCAATAGTCTGATTAATTCTAATTTTTTGAATAAACATTAATGGTAAATTTACCTCATCATCTAAGTACATTCTATATATTAATATTTTTTTATCATCTTTTTTCTTTATTTCCCAAGATCCAGCTCCAAATGATAATTTATGACTATTATCATCTTTAAAATCATTTAACAAAACATTTAAATCATTTACTAAAAACCAATCAATTCTATTTTTATTGTATCTATACATTTTAAATATATACTCTCTATCTCTAGTAAATGGAATAGCATTAGTAATTGTTTGCAATACAATTGAAGTATCACCTTTACTTAATAGCAACTTAGTTTTTATATTTTTATTCGATAAAATGCTATCATAGTTAGATACTGATTCAATTACATCTAAAATATTATCTTCTTCTTTAAATATTTCTTGTTCTATCATTATATATTGATCATTGTTTATAGAGCAATCAGCACTATAAATTTTTTTATTATCAATCTCTTCTAAAAAATTCCAATTATCAATAGAATACATATCAAATAACAACTCAGTACTATCTGATGAAAATACAAATGTTAATAAAACAATAACTATCATGACTCTAATATTTGATCTGATATATAAATAAATAAAGGAATAAATAATGCCCATAAAAAAGATGTATACAAAATAACAAAAACTTTACTTACTCCAAACTCTATAACACCTAAAGAAAACATAGAAAAATAAATCATTGGAGCAGAAAGTAACCCTAAAAATGAACTAACAATATATCTCCTACTAAGCCATTTGAAACTATGGAGCAAAGTTGTTGCAAAGCATAACCAAAGCGATACGGACCAAAGAGGTGCTATATTATATTGAACAAGTAAACCTTTATGTATAATTATATTCAAATTAAGTAAAAGAGACTCAATAAAAATTCCAAGGAAAAATGAGATAAATAAAAAGATATCTTCTTTTTTATGATTTGTAACTTTATTTAAGTGTATAATTATAAATATAAAAGTTGCTAATGGACCAATATAGTAAAATTGTGAAATAGCACCATAAATTGTTAACCACCAACAAATATAAAAACCAATTACATTAATAATAATACTATTTTTCATCTGATAAGTACCTAAGTGAATCTAAATTAAATTCAATAGGTTCTTTTATATTGAATAAACTATATGCCTCTGAACCATCACATATATTTCCTTCTAACAACATAGTAAGCTGATCTTTTGAAATTGGAAACCATCCAAATCTATCAAATAATAGTGCAGCTATTTTTATAGGTAAAACAGGAGCAGGAATAAATATTTTATCTTCCTTATCTGAAGCAATAGCAATATTTTTTGTTATTTCTTTCCAAGTCATCTCTTTCCCTCCTAATGAAAATGTTTTTTCAATAGATTTTTTTTCACTTAAAGAATTTACAAAACACTTTGCAACATCCTTCACATGGACTGGGCTCATCTTAAATAATCCAGCATTAAAAGGTAAAAAACCTTCATGAAATAATGGAGCAGGAAATGGTAATGAAAGCATATCTTTTTTTAATTGCTTACAAAACTCTTGTTTTCCTGATGAATCTCCAAAAATTAAAGATGGTTGGAAAATAGTCCAATCTAATCCTGAATTCTTTAAATATTCTTCAGCTCTGAATTTTGTTGATTGATAACCAGTTCCATTTTCCTTAACTCCATTTGCACTCATTAAAACAAATCGTTTAATATTTAATTTTTTTGCTGTATCTACACATTTTTTCAAACCCTCATAATGCAATTTTTCAAATGTTATATCATCGTGTACTAATGCAGATAATGATGGTGAAGATTTAAACTCACGTATTATTCCAATATTGTAAATGACTGCCTCCGTATTCATCATAGTCTGTTCAACAGCAGTATCATTATCAATATCTCCTGTTATTATCTTACATTGTTCATAGTTAGTAATTTTAGATTCTTTACCAAGCCTAACTAAAGCATAAGGAGTTAAATCATTTTCAATTAATTCATTAATTATATAATCTCCTACAAAACCACTACCACCAAATACTGATACTTTCATTCTATACTCCTTTATTTAAATATTTTATCTATAATTTTAGTTCTATATAAAAAAATATCCTCAAGTTCTTTTTTTACATATAAATAATGAGTTATTGTTCCAAAAACACCAAAAGGCATAACATAGTTAACTACATCATTCATCTCAACATAATCACCTTTATCTTCAAAAGTATGTTTATGATGCCACATTGCATAAGGACCAATTAATTGTTGATCAATAAATTCATAAGGTTCTGAGTAAGAAGTAATCATTGTACGCCAATGCACCTTAAAGCATAATATATTAATTGTATAATCAATTAATTGACCATTTTTCATTTTAATAGGAGTAGGTGTTAATATTTTAAAATTTAACTTAGATGGTGTCAATTTAGAAAGATTTTCTGGATTTTTAAAAAAATCAAAAACTTCTTTTAAACTTTTATTTATCTTTTGCTTAGATTTTAATGTATATATTTTCATTACTCATTCCCATTTAGTACACCCGGTAGGATTCGAACCTACAACCTCTTGATCCGTAGTCAAGTGCTCTA
>CAYVBB010000052.1:0-8440 GCA_964448515.1 uncultured bacterium
AAATGAAGCATTTTCTTGTGTTGTGATGGCAGCTATAGATGAATTAAAAATAAAACCAAGTAAAGTAAATATTAATGGAGGGGCAGTATCGATGGGGCATCCAATTGGAGCTTCTGGGACAAGAATTGTTGTAACATTGCTTAATGCTTTAAAAACTCAAAATAAAAAATATGGAATTGCTTCTTTATGTATTGGTGGTGGTGAAGCATCAGCTATGCTACTGGAAATGTGCTATTAAATGGGGGGATAATTATGAATAAGGCAAATGTTGATTTGATGAGAGAGGCTAGAGGATTATTAAAAGGTAATTGGGGATTACCTATAACTGTAACAGTTTTATGTATAGCTATGGGAACAGGTTTCTCGGTTATCCCAATTATAGGATGGTTAACAACATTTATTATACAGCCACAAATAGGAGTAGGGGCATCAATTTTTTATTTAAATCTTTCTAGAGAAAAAGAAATTGATATAAAACAACTATTTTTTACATTTAAGGATATGAATAGATTTGGAAATATTATTGGAGCATATCTTCTTGCGATTCTTTGTACTATTTTAGGATTTATATGTTTGATTATTCCAGGCATTATATTACATATTGCATTTTCGCAGATTTTCTTTATTTTGGCGGAAGATGTTAGTCTTGGTCCTGTTGAAGCATTAAAGAAAAGCTATAATTTAATGAATGGTAATAAGTGGACTTACTTTTGTTTAATATGCAGGTTTATTGGATGGGGAATACTATCTATTCTTACTTTTGGGATAGGATTTTTATGGCTTTATCCATATTGCTGGGTTAGTCTTGCAAAATTCTATGATAATATTTCATTAAATTATAAAACGTTAAATTTAGAAAGTACAAATTAGTTATATGGCTGAAAAAACAAGGATTGGGATTGTTGGCTCTGGAACTATGGGAAATGGTATTGCTCATGTTTTTTCAATACATGGTTATAGTGTTGTTCTTTTTGACATTTCTAAAAAGATATTAGAGAATGCTATAAACATAATAAGCAGTAATATGCAAAGGCAATGCAATAAAAAAATCATTTCAAATGATGATATGAAAAATGCGTTAAAGACAATAAATACTTCCACTAAATTAGAGTCATTAAGTGAATGTGATCTAATTATTGAAGCTGTTAAAGAGGATATAAATATTAAGTCAGAAATTTTTAAAAAATTAGATTCAATATGTGGAGAAAAAACTATTTTTGCATCTAATACTTCTTCAATATCAATAAATACATTAAGCAGAAACTTTAAAAATCCCAGGAAATTTATTGGGATGCACTTTATGAACCCTGTCCCTATAATGAAATTAGTTGAAGTTATTAATGGTGAAAAAACTTCTAAGGAGACAACGGATTTAATTTTTTCAATATCAAAGTCAATAAATAAAATTCCAATAGAGTGTAATGATGCTCCAGGTTTTGTATCCAATCGTATTTTAATGCCAATGATTAACGAAGCAGCTTTTTGCTATATGGAGGGGGTTGCAAAACCTTCAGCAATTGATTCTATTATGAAATTGGGGATGGGGCATCCTATGGGTCCATTGAAGTTAGCAGATTTAATTGGAATTGATGTTTGTGTTTATATTATGAATATATTATATCAGGGATTTAAAAATAAAAAGTATAAAGTTTGTCCATTGCTTATAAATATGGTAAAAGAAAATAAATTAGGCAAAAAAACAGGAGAAGGTTTTTATAATTATGAATTTTGATTTAACACAAGAGCATAAATTAATACAACAAACTGCAAGAGATTTTGCTCAAAATGAGCTGCTACCTGGAGTTTTAGAAAGAGATGAAAATAAAATTTGGCCTAAAGATGCGATTTTAAAAATGGGAGAGTTAGGTTTTATGGGAATGATGGTTTCTCCTAATTATAATGGTGGAGGAATGGATACGATATCTTATGTGATTGCAATGGAAGAGATAGCAAAAGTTGATGCTTCAGCATCAGTTGTTATGTCTGTGAACAATTCTTTAGTTTGTACATTATTAGAGAAATATGGTGATACATTCCAAAAAGAAAAATATTTATCTAAACTATCTACAGGAGAATTACTAGGAGCTTTTTCATTATCTGAGCCACAATCTGGCTCCGATGCTTCTAATATGTTAACTTTTGCAAAAAAAACTGATAGTGGTTATGTTTTAAATGGGACTAAAAATTGGGTTACTAATGGTCAAAATTCAGATATTGTTATAGTCGCTGCATTAACAGAAAAAAACGTTGGACATAAAGGGATATCCTGTTTTATTGTTGAGAAAGGATTTAAAGGTTTTGGTGTAGGAAAACCTGAAAAGAAACTTGGAATTAAATCATCGGATACTACTGAATTATATTTTGATAATGTGGAGATTCCAACTGAAAATTTAGTAGGCAATGAAGGAGATGGGTTTAAAATTTGTTTAGGGACATTAGATGGTGGAAGAATTGGAATAGCAGCACAAGCTTTGGGAATAGCACAGGCAAGCTTGGATGCTTCAGTGAATTATTCTAAAGAAAGAAAACAATTTAATAAGCCGATTTCTTCATTTCAAGCTGTGCAATTTAAACTTGCTGATATGTCTATAGCGATTGAATCAGCAAGGCTATTGACAAGAAAGGCAGCTTGGTTAAAAGATAAAAAATTAAATTTTAGTGTTCAAGCAGCTATGGCAAAATTAAATGCATCTGAGGTTGCTATGAAAGCTTCTACAGAATGCGTTCAAATTCATGGAGGTTATGGCTATATGAGAGATTATGGTGTGGAAAGATTAATGAGAGATGCAAAAATAACTCAGATTTATGAAGGCACTTCTGAGGTTCAAAGGTTAGTTATTGCTAGAGATTTAATAAAATAATTTATGGATAAAAAACAAAAGAGAGCAGCTAGATGTCTAAGTGTACAATTACTATATAGTTTTGAGCTAACCCCCACATCTTCAATAAATAAATTGGTTGTAAATTTCTTTAAAAATAAAGATAATGATTTAGATGATATAACTTATAAGAAAAAAGAAATTGATTATGCAAAAAGATTAGTTAAATATACAATTGAAAATTCAGAATCTATTGATAATTTAATAAAGAAAAAATTAAGTAATTGGGATATAACTAGATTAGCAATTATAGATAAAATTATATTGAGGATGAGTATCTCTGAAATGTTTTTTATAGAAGATGTTCCAAAAAAAGTCTCTATGGCTGAAGGTATAGAGATTTCTAAAGAATTTAGTACAAAAGATAGTAGTAGTTTTATAAATGGGATATTGGATGCTATTTATAATAGTAAAAATATAACTTCAGAAAGTTTTAAAATGGTGGCAAAGGATAAAAATTAATCAATGTCTATTTTATCAAAAGTATTAACCTCTGTATTTGGGAAAAAATCTGATAAAGATTTAAAAAAAATCTCTCCTATTGTCGAAAAAATAAACAATAAATATGACACATTAAATAGCTTAACTGATGCTGAATTAAAATCAAGATTTAAAAAATTAAAAGATGATCTTAATATTTTAATAGTTCAAAATAAAAAGAAATATTTAGAGGATAATAAAGATGTAAATACAGTTGATGATTTATTATATAAAGATGAATCTGATTATTTAGATAATCATATGGTAGAGGTTTTTGCTATTGTAAAAGATGCAGCTAGGAGATTATGTGGAAGCAGTTATTCTGTTATGGGTCAGAAAATGAATTGGGATATGGTCCATTATGATGTTCAGCTTATTGGTGGTATTGTTTTGCACCAAGGTAATATCGCTGAGATGAAAACAGGTGAAGGTAAAACATTGGTTTCAACTTTGTCTATTGTATTAAATGCAATTACAGGAAGAGGCGTACATGTTATAACAGTAAATGATTACTTGGCTCAGAGAGATAGTGAATGGATGGGGTTTTTATATGAGTATCTAGGTCTATCTGTTGGTTGTATATTAGATCGAATGACTCCATCTGAAAGAAAAGAAATGTATTCTAAGGATATCACTTATGGTACAAATAGTCAATTTGGATTTGATTATTTGAGAGATAATATGGCAGTTTCTAAAGAGGCTCAAGTTCAAAGAAATCATGTTTATGCAATAGTTGATGAGGTAGATTCTGTTCTGATTGATGAAGCTAGGACTCCTCTTATAATATCAGGCGTAGTGAATTCTCAACAAAATGAACAATATACTGTTTGGAGACCTTCGATAGAAACATTAATAAAAAAACAAAATCAATATATTAATGAGATTTTATCAGACATTGAGAATGTTATTGATTCAGATAAAGAGGATGCAGGGAGGAAGTTGTTGCTAGCAAGTAGGGGTGCTCCTAAAAATAAAAAACTACAGAAAGTATTTCAAATTCAAGGAGCGAAACAGCTTTCAATGAAGGTTGAAAGTGAATTAATAAGAGATAAAAAAATAAATGAACTTGATGAAGAATTATATTTTTCTATTGATGAAAAATCAAATATCGTTGATTTGTCAGAGAAAGGAAGAGAATTTTTATCACCTGATGACCCTGATAATTTTGTTATTCCTGATATAGGGGAAGAATTTCATAAAATAGAAAAAAAATTAACTAAAGATAAAGATATAGCAGTTGAAAAAGAAAAATTACAAGCTCTTCATGCAGAAAGAAGTGAAAAGATTCATACAATTAATCAGCTATTAAAAGCTTTTTCATTGTTTGAGTTAGATAATGAATATATTGTGCAAGATGGGAAGGTTTTGATTGTTGACCAACATACTGGTAGGGTGATGCATGGTCGTCAGTTTTCTGATGGAATGCATCAAGCTATTGAAGCAAAAGAAAAAGTTGCTATTCAAAGAGAAACCCAAACGGTCGCAACAATAACAATACAAAATTATTTTAGAATGTATGAAAAATTATCTGGGATGACAGGTACAGCTAAAACAGAAGCTCCAGAGTTTATGCAAATATATAAATTAGATGTTGTTGAAATTCCAACAAATAAGCCAATTACTAGAGCAGATCATGAGGATTTGATTTATAAAACAAAAGAAGAAAAATATAGTGCAGTTATTGAACGAGTAAGAGAATTATATGATAAAGGTCAGCCGGTATTAGTTGGAACTACTTCGGTTGAAGAGTCCGAGGTTTTATCGAAAATGATTAAAAAAACAGGACTTCCTCATAATGTTTTAAATGCTAAACAGCATCAAAGAGAAGCTGATATTATAACAAGAGCAGGTTTAAATAATGCAATTACAATATCAACGAATATGGCTGGAAGAGGAACTGATATTAAATTAGGAGAAGGAGTTAAAGAAACTGGAGGGCTGTTTATATTAGGTACAGGAAGACATGAATCTAGGAGAATTGATTTGCAATTAAGAGGACGAGCTGGAAGACAAGGAGATGTCGGTGAATCGGTGTTTTATTTAAGCCTAGAAGATAATTTAATGAGATTATTTGGCTCGGATAGAATAGCAAAAGTTATGGATAGAATGGGGATTAAAGAGGGTGAAGTTATAACACATTCTATGGTTACAAAATCTATTGAGAGAGCTCAGAAAAAAGTAGAGGCCATGAATTTTTCAGGAAGAAAAAATATTATTGAATATGATGATGTAATGAATTATCAAAGAGAAATTGTATATAACAGAAGAAATTATTCGCTACATAAAGAAGATATTTCTGAAGAGCTAAATGTTATAATCAATGAATATGTAGGTGATGCAGTAAGTATATTTTGTCAAGGGAGTCCCAATGATTGGGATTTAGAATCATTTAATATGGAATTATTAAATACATTTGGAATAGATTTTAAATTTAATGATAATAATAGTAATGAAAATGATATTAAAGAAATTATAAATGAGCAGGTTAAATTAATTAAAGAGTTTAAAAATGAAAATTTTGATGAAGAATTCTTTAATAATTTTCAAAAGTTTATTATTTTAAGAACAATTGATGAAAAATGGCAAGATCATTTATATGCGATGGATCAATTACGTGAAGGGATAGGTCTTAGGGCCTATGGGCAAAAAAATCCATTAATTGAGTATAAGCAGGAAGGGTTTAAAATGTTTGAACAAATGATGGAAGAAACAAATCAGGAGACATTAAAGAGAATATTTAGAACTGATTTAACCTCTATAAAAAGTAATTCAATGTCTGTAAACCAAAGAGCAAAAAATTTAAAAATGAAAAATGATCAAAGTAACCTCCCAAATATTAGTACTCAAAGTACTCCTCAGGATAATATGTTAAGCCAGTCAGGGGATACACTTCCTCCAAATCAAAATTTTCAATCAAAAGTTATAAATAAACGAACTCCAATAAAAGTTGATAAAAAGGTCGGGAGGAATGAGCCTTGTCCATGTGGTAGTGGTAAAAAATATAAAAAGTGTCACGGTTAAAAAATTCCTTCTATATATATCAGAATTATTGTATATTTTCAAGCTTTTGAAAAGCGCGGATTGTAACAAATTGACACAAACTATATAAATTAATGTATGAAATAAATTTTGTAAGTTTATTTTAGAAAATTTTTTACGAAGACTTTATGAAGAGATTAAAGAAAGGGAAACACTATGTTTAATGCTATTAACAAAAAAATATTGATCAATATTTTTTCAATTTTATTTTTATTTAACTTCTTATTAGCTGATCCAACTGATGGATGTGAGTTAGGAGAAGGAGAGATTTTTTTAACAACATCTGGTGATGTTTTATACAATATCCCAACAGATATTGCAGGTTACCAGTTTAATGTTGATGGAGCAACTGCAAATGGAGCATCTGGTGGAGAATCTCAATCTGCCGGGTTTACTGTTTCAGCAGGTGGTTCTACTGTCCTTGCATTTTCATTTACAGGTGCAACAGTATCAACAGACTGTGGTCTTTTAACAACATTATCATTAAATGGTGAGGCAACTGGTTTATCTGGATTAGTGTTTTCTGATGCAGCTGCTGCAACTATTGATGTAAGCTACTACTCTGGTGGTGGTGATGATTGTGCTAGTGGTGTTTATGACTGTGCTGGAGTTTGTGATGGAACAGCAGTAGACGATTGTGCTGGGATATGTGGTGGTGATGCTGTAGTTGGTGGCTGTGATGATCAGTGTGGTTCAACAGCTGAAGTAGATGAATGTGGTGTATGTGGTGGAGATGGAACTTCGTGTGATGATGATGGTGGTGATGATGGTTCTGCTGTTACAGATGGTTGTGATTTACCAGAAAATACAATTCATTTATTATCAAGTGGCGATGTTTTATTTCATGTCCCTACAGATATAGCAGGTTATCAATTTAATATAGATGGAACAACTGCAACTGGAGCGTCTGGTGGAGAATCTCAATCTGCAGGGTTTACTGTTTCAGCAGGTGGTTCTACTGTCCTTGCATTTTCATTTACAGGTGCAACAGTATCAACAGACTGTGGTCTTTTAACAACATTATCATTAAATGGTGAGGCAACTGGTTTATCTGGATTAGTGTTTTCTGATGCAGCTGCTGCAACTATACCTGTAGAGTATTTTGCAGGTGGTGATGGTGGTGATGATGGAACAGCTGATGATGGTGGTACAACTGGTGGTGATACAGGTGGAAATGATGATGGTGGTGATGATGGTGGTGATGATGGTGGCTCAGCTGAATGTCTATTAGATTGTGAAGGATTAGATCCTTCTTGGGTTGAGGATGATTTGAGTATTATTGAAAACATATATGATTTTTGTAATTGGGTTATGACAATTCCTCTTAGTTCTCCTGATGATAATATATGTCTTGATGATTGCTCTGAAGAATTTTTTGAGGATGCATTTGAAGTTCAGGCTATGTGCGATGATTGTTTACAAGAACAAAATTGTGAAGATGTAGATTGGGATACAGGGCCAAGTGTAGATAGTGGTTGCGATTTACCAATAAATAATTTGTATTTAACAAGTGATGGTGATGTTTTTTATAATTCTGATACTGATATAGCAGGATTTCAGTTTGATGTTGATGGAGCGAGTGTAAATGGTGCAGATGGTGGTGATGCTGCTGCTGCTGGTTTTTCAGTTTCTGCTGGGGGTTCAACTGTTTTAGGTTTTTCATTTACTGGGGCTGTAGTGCCTTCAGGATGTGGAACATTAACGGAACTTGATTTAGATGGAGATGCGGATGGTTTAAGTGGCCTTGTATTTTCTGATACAAGTGGTGGTGCTATTCCATTTGAGTATTACGTAATAGCTTTAGGTTGCACAGATGAAAATGCTTGTAATTATGATCCTGATGCAGATTTTGATGATGATTCATGCGAATATGATGATGGTATAACAAACTGTGATGGAGAATGTTATAATGATGAAGATTCAGATGATATTTGTGATGAAGTTGATGATTGTGTAGGTAGTGTAGATTGTGCGGGAGTGTGTAATGGCGATGCTGTTGCAGATTGTGCAGGCACATGTAATGGATCAGCGACTGAAGATGT
>CAYVBB010000053.1:0-8315 GCA_964448515.1 uncultured bacterium
GGAGCAGTTGTAGGTGGCTCTTGTACTGATGGTTGGGATGCTGCTAATGTTAGAATTTCAACTGATGGAGGTCAGTCTTGGGAATTATTAAATACTAACGATAGGCCTTATGATTTCCAATGTGGATATGGCTGGATATGGAATACTGATGAGTATGATACTGGTGGTTCATTAAATAATCTTGCGGCTGGTTGGGGTGGACTCCAAGATTGGGCAAATTTTGATTTTGATCTTTCAGCTTATGCTGGTCAAGAAGTAGTTGTTAGATTTGCTTTTGGTTCTGATCCTGCTTATAGTACATTAGATGATGGAAGTATCACAGGTTTTCATGTTGATAATGTAGTTGTTTCTGGAGTTTTAGATTGTAGCCCTGAAACTGATTGTGATACATCTGTTTCTGGAGCTGTTTGGGTAGAACAGTTTTATGATTATTGTGATGCAGATAGACCTGGATATCAACAATGGGAAAATTATGTAGCTGGAATGCCATTTAATGGTAATGTTTTTATGGACATTTCAGATTTTGCAGAAAAAACAGTGATTTTTAGATTGCAGTCTCGTTATGATGATAATGATGATGGCTCAACTGGCCTTGGATTATTTATTGATGATCTTAGAGTATTTAAAAATTCTGGAGGTAGTTTTCCAGCACCTATTAATTTAGTAGGGGAATCTTTAAGTCAATCAGTTGGTTTATCATGGAGTGATATGAATGCTCAGGGAACTGAAGATTTTGTATTTGATAATGATGGATTTGCCGATGGTATTACTGTGACAGGTGGTACTGCATGGGCTGGTGAAAGAATTGATTTAGCAGGTCCTTCAACAGTAAATTCTGTATCTGTGTTTAATATTAATGCTTCTGACTCAACTATTACTGTTGGTGCTTTTCCAGCATTTGGAACACTTTTTGCTGCAGACCCTGAATATACAACTACTGTAAATGCTGTATCAGGTCAATGGACAACTGTGGATGTATCTGGTTGGGATTTAAATAACAGTTATATAATTGCACATGAATTTAATAGTACTTTTTCTGTTGCATTAGATCCATCTGGATCAGGTAATAATAGTATGGTTATGCTTAATGCAGGATGGGATAGTTGGCCAGATATTGCTGTTCCAAATGGTTTGTCAAATGGTGAGTGGGGAGTAAGAGCTAATATTACATATGAGGGTGCAGGAGTAACTTACAATGTGTATGTTGATGGTCTTTTAGATCAGTCAGGTTTAGCTGATAATTCTGCTGTTGTTGATGGACTTACAAATAATGTTACCTATGAATTTGCTGTTAGTGCAACTTATGATGGTGGAGATGAAAGTGATTTCTCAAATACTGTTGAAGTTACACCTCAAGCTCAAACTGTTCATGAAGAATCTTGGGATGATGGAACTGCTGAGGTTTGGTTTAATGCTGGCTCAGGTCAATTTACAGGAGTTAGATATTCTGCGGCTTCAACAGGTGAGGATGTAGTTAGATTTAAATGGTATCAGCAAGGACCAGGGGGTGCATTTTATTTAAAAATGTTTGAAGATAATAATGGAATGCCTGGCTCTGAAACATACAGTAGAGTTATGGCTGGTTCTATAGTTGATGGCTGGAATGAAATTGATCTTTCTGATCAAGGTCTGGTTGTATCTGGAGACTTTTGGATTGGGACAAAAGAGTTTAGTTCAACTCAGCCTTTTGGTATAGATTCTGATTCTGACTCAGGAAATTCAATGGCTACAGAAAGTGGTGCATGGGGTGCTCTTGATGGCAATTTAATGGTTAGAGTATTTTTAGATTGTGGAGAGGACTGTAGTGAAGGTCCATCTTGTACAGCTGGAGATGTTAACTCTGATGGAACTATTAATGTTCAAGATATTGTATCAGTTGTTGGTATTGTACTTGGTACAATAACACCGGATGATGATCAATCTTGTGCAGCTGATTTAAATGAAGATGGTTCTATCAATGTGCAAGATATTGTTGGCCTTGTTAATCTTATTCTAGGTTAATAGTGGTTAATAAAATCACATTAGATTATTTAATGATAAAACCCTTAATTTTTATATTAGGGGTTTTATCGTTTATGTTTGGCTCTTCAGCTGTAGTTAGTAATCAATCCTTTTTATTTTGTCTTAAAAGTGATGTTTCTCCATTGGTTATTAATCGCTCAGATGAATTTGTAAGTGTTGATTTAGATGATTTGAATATTTTCATTCAAACTGAAGAAATATCAAATTTAGAACAGTGGATACCTGGTGCTACAGAAATTGATAAAGATGGGGATATATATTTAAATAGAATATATAGAGTATTTATTCAAAATGATAGGTCTAATGATATTCCCATGTTGATTGAAAAGCTTAATAGAATGTCTTTTATTAAATATGCAGAGCCTGAATATGTGAGAAAATTACACTATACTACAAATGATCCTTTATCAGAATTACAATGTACTCTTTCTTCTATTAAAACTGATAAAGCTTGGGATTTTTGGGATATAGAAAATGGTGAAAAACCAAATGGGAGAAATGTCCTTTTGGCATCTGTTGATACTGGTGTTGACTATACTCATCCAGATTTACAAGATAATGCTTGGATTAATCAAGGAGAAATTCCTTCCTGGATGGCAGAGGCAGGACTTGATTTAAATTCAGATGGGTTTATTGAATCTACTGAAGTAGTTGCTTTTATGCAGGATTTTGGAGATTTGAATGGTGATGGAGAAGTAAATTTAAGAGATGCTGTATCAGATGGTTCGCCTTTTGAGGATTCTATTGATGATGATGGAAATGGATATACTGATGATTTGTTAGGATGGGATTCATCAGGATGGTATGGCCCGGATGATAATGATCCTTTTCCTAAAGATGATGCAAGTCCAAGTGGTGGTTGGGCTCATGGGACACACGTTGCAGGAATTTTAGCCGCAACTACTGATAATGAACTTGGGATGTCATCTACATCTTATAATGCTAAAATTGTCTCAGTAAAAACATCACGTGAAAATCAAAATGATGATGAACCTGGTATTAGTGATGGTTATGCAGGAATTACTTATGCTGCAAAAGCTGGATATTATTCTGGTTCATTTACAATTATAAATAATAGTTGGGGAGGCGGAGGTTTTTCTTCATCTGAAAATTCAGTAATTAATAATGCTCATGATACTTATGGAGCAATTATATTAAGCTCAGCAGGAAATGGTTACGACTCTGGAGGTGAAGAGTATGGAACTGGCTATCCGGCAAGTTATGATAATTGTATTTCTGTTTGTGCAATTGGATGCTCTTATTCTTGGGGTAATTGGGCAACTTATCATCCTACAGTTGATTTGGCAGCTCCAGGAGAAAGTATATATAGTGCAATTATGGGGTCTGGTTACGAATCTTGGGATGGTTCTTCAATGGCTTGTCCAAATGCAGCAAGTGCAATTGGTCTTTTAAGTGCTTATCATCCTGATTGGGATAATGTCCAATTAAGAAATAGGATAGAGGAGTCCGCTGATAGAAGAATTTATGAGGTTAATCCTGATTATGAATCATGTAATGGAAATGAGGGTGTTGATTGCCTTGGGAAGGGAATGGTTGATATCTATAAAGCAATCGGTATGGATTTTTCTCCGAATTTGTTAATAGAAAGTTCTTATGTTAGCATAGATTCTGATAATGATCCAGAAACTTTAATGGATTCTGATTCTATTTTAAATCCAGGAGAAACTGGAAGTTTATATGTTAATCTTCAAAATGAAACTGGTTGGGTTGATGCTACTAGTGTTAATGCAACACTGACTACTGATAATGATTTAATTACAATTTTAGAAGATGATGCTTCTTATGGTAATATTTCTAATGGAAGTAATGTATTAGAGTCTTTTAGAATTTCAGTAGATCCGATGATTGATTTAGGTAATATTGATTTTACTTTATTCCTAAGTGGTTTTGGAGATGATGGTTATGTATATTTTAATGAAATTGATTTCTCTATTGAGGTTAGTCTATCACAAGAAGGATTTCCATATGATACAAATAGTGAGCTAAGAGCAGTTCCTGTTGTAATTGATTTAGATAATGACAATAATAATGAAATTATTATGGCAGATTATTTTGGAATGGTTAGGCTCTTTAAAGATGGTCAGGAAATTGAAAATGATATTTTTCCATATGATACTGGGGATCAAATATGGGGTTCTATTTCAAGTGCTGATGTCGACTTAGATGGTTTGATTGATTTTTCTGTAGCATCAAAAAGTGGTCATTTATATTTATTTGATATTAATGGATTGAAGTTTGACTATAATGCAGATAGATGGTTAATTGGAACGCCTGTTATTGGTAATATAGATTCTGATCCAGAGCTTGAAATAATAGTTGGAAGTTATCAATCACCAACAAGTTCTTCTCCTTTGTTTGCTGTTAATCATGATGGGACGGATGTTGCCGGATACCCATATGTTGTAGGTGAAAAAATGAAGTCTGGAGTAGCTGTTGCTGATATGGATGATAATGGAATTGATGATATTATTTTTGGCACTGATGGTGATAATTTGTACGTATTGATGGATAATTTAACTATTGCCCCTGGCTTCCCAGTTGATTTAGAAAATAATATTAGAAGTGAGCCAGCTGTATTGGATATTGGAGATGAAAAAATTATTTTTTCTGGAAGTCAAAATGATAATTTTTATGCAGTTAATTTTTCTGATGCATCTCTAAGGTTTGTTATTCCAACAGGAGATGATGTTTTTGGATCTGCTTCTTTTTATGAAGATAATTCTGGTATTAAAATATTTTTTGGTTCAAATGACGGATATGTATATGCTGTTGATATAAACGGCAATAATGTTGATGGATTCCCATTATCTATTACTTCTGGAGGTGTTGTTGGTTCTGTGATGTTCTCTGATTTAGATAATGATGGTTTAGTTGAGATGATAGTTGCAGATGATATTGGTAATTTATTTGCTCAAAATATGAATGGAGAGTCTATTCATGGTTTTCCTATTGATCATTTGTTTCAATTTTCAAATTCTCCTCAAGTTATTGATTACGATAACGATGGAGATTTAGAAATAATTTGTGGAACTACGGGAGATTTAGTAGTTATAGATAATAAATATTCAGGTGGAAATTCTGATAATTATTGGTCTTTGTTTAAAGGTAATTATCAAAGAACGGGATATTATTTAGCAGGATCATTTAGTAGTGGATGTAGTGGTAGTACTCCTGGAGATATAAATTATGATTCTATTATTAATATATTGGATATTGTTGCACTAGTAAATATTGTTATAGACCCATCTTCCATGACAGATGAGCAGTCGTGCGCAGCAGATTTGAATGAGGATGGAGTTGTAAATATACTTGATATTGTTGGTCTAGTTAATGTTGTAATAAATGGATAGATAATTGTAATGTTTTTTTACAATTATTTTATAGTATATTAAGCTACGGATTATTAAAATATAAACAGTTAAAAAAGTTTTTTTGTAAATTAAAAATAATAAGGAGAAGAGATGAAGCGTTTTATTTCAACTTTATTAGTTGGTTCTCTATGTTTTACAATTGCATTTGGTGGGTATGTTAAAGTACCTAAAAATGAAAAAATGCAATATAGATTTGAACCAGCTCAAGCAGAACATGTTAATCAATTTCATGGTTCTACCCCAATAACTATGCCTAACACACGTAATAGTGGAAGTTTTGCTCTTGTTGACTCTTCAACAAATGGTTATGGATTGGTAGCTCAAAATACAAGACCGTTATTTGTTGATTTAGATGAAGGTAATTGGTTTACTTGTTATAGACAGTATGTTGGTCTAAATACAACTCATGGTCAGATTGGAGCTGCTTATTCATCTGATGGTGAAGAGTGGACGAGTTACTCAAATTTAAATTATAATGGAAATCCACCTTGGGGTGGAGGCGGTGTTGGTGGTACTGGAGTTGCGCAAGGAAGATATCCCAGTGCACTTGGCACAGACTTTCAACCTTTAGCTATATGGAATGAGTACACAGGTGACACATCAACTGGTTCATTGTATGGTGGAAGACCTTATTATGCTTATGATGAGTTTGGATGGGATGGAGGTTCTTTCTCATATCCTGCTGATATTGATCCATTGTGGGCAACTTCAGGTAAGGATTTATGGGTAGGTTCTGCTTCTATTTCATTTGATGATGATGCTGATATGTATGTAGTTAATACTGTTTATAATGATTGGACAAGAGGTGATCGTTATTTATTTCATACTGAGGCCTATGAAGATGGGTTTGTTGTATTTGGACAAGAACAGTTAATTATTGATGAAGTTAATGATTTGGTTGGTGGTGATGATACAGGAAGTTTTAATACATCTCCATATGTTAGTTTTAATCCAGAAGGATTAGGTGCTGTTGGTCTTGTTGGCTTATTTTTAGGTGCTGATACAGATGTAAGTGATATTTCTAATTATCATACTGGTATATTTAAACTATCAGATGATCACGGAGCTTCGTGGTTCGGATGTGGTGATGACCCTGAAAATGGATGCGCTGTTGGTGTTTCTGGAGCTGAGTATGCATTTATTCCAGATTCTGTATTTGATGATTTAGTTGCTACACAGTTTAACTATACAGTTGAAGATGAGTGTGAGGGTACAACTCATCTGCTTGATGATTTTTGGACTTATTATGAATTAGACTTTAAAGTTGATTCTGAAGGTAATCCTCATTTTGTTATTCAGGTTTTACCATGTGAATCAACAGAAGATGGTTTTTGTTGGTATGTTCCAGAGGCTGGGCTTTATCACTTTACTGCAAATAGAGATGATCTTGGTAATGAAGATGCTTGGAGCTGGTCTTTTGTGATGTCTGGTGAGTCGACATGGTCTTTTGCTGATATGACTGGAGATACATATATATGGAATAACTCAAGCAGTTTAGCTTTTAGTGCTGATAATGCTGATGTTATTTATGTCGCTACAGGTATGGCGACTCCTGGTTCACCTGCTGATGCAAGTGTATTTGAAGATCCATGTTATGTAACTTTAATGTCAGACTATCCTGAATGGAGTGAAGACTTATATGTGATTAAATCTGAAGATGGTGGCCAAACTTGGTGGAATCCATATAATGTTTCAAATACTCCAGACACTTCAGGTGGTCTTTGTCCTGGTGTTGGAGTAACTAAATGTGACCCAGCAGAAACATACCCTCACACATCTCAATGGGGCACTGATAATGAAATGTATGTTATGTATCAATCACCTAACTGGGCATTTAATGAGATTGGTGATATGTTAGGTGCTGATTTTATGAATAGAGTTTATGCAGGAACTGTAGTTCTTGATGATAGCAATATTCCTGAATATGGAGAGCTAGATACTGGTTCTAGTTGTAATGATCCTGGTGATATTACAGGCGATTCAATTGTTAATGTTTTAGATATTGTTGGAATTGTGAATCATATTCTAGGATCTGTTTTATTAGATGATACATGTGCGGCTGATTACACAGGTGATGGTGTCGTTAATGTTTTAGATATTGTTGGTGTTGTTAATGTTATTTTAGGTGGAAGTGCAAGAGCGGACTATCCATCATCAGCAACATTGGTTCTATCTAGTTCATCTGTTAAGTTAGAATCTCAAGGAATGGTTCAGGGAGTGCAATTAGAAATTAGCCATGGAAGTGATTTCGAGATATCATTAAATGAAGAGTATGTAAGTGAGTATTTTACATCTGAAAATGTGACTAAAATTATTTTAGTTACAGATGGTTCTCACAGTATAAATGATATTGCTGAAATTAAAGGTGAATATGATATAATGAAAAGCTATGCTGCTAGTTCAAATGGTATGATTCCTCTTACGGTATCTGAAGTTAGTGATTTTTCGATTAGTAATGCATATCCAAATCCATTTAATCCCAGCACATCTATTGAGCTTGATTTAAATAGAGATTCTTACGTATCTATTAATGTATATAATGTTTCTGGGCAACTAGTAGATCAGGTATTTGCTGGAAATTTAAATAGTTCAAATCATAAATTTACATGGGATGCAAGCTTTGTTTCAAGTGGTGTTTATTTTATGAACATACAAGTAGATGATGTTATTGAAACAAAAAAGTTGATGTTAGTTAAGTAATATTTTATTATTTTAACAGGAAAAGCGAGGCATGTTTTTGCCTCGCTTTTTTTTTCTCATAAATAAGTTTGTATAAATTATTTTTTATTTTTAAAAAATATGTTTGACTATTAAAATTCTTACCTTAAATTAATAGGCTGTGCGTATATGTAAATTAACGCATTAGAATTGTTTTTTGAAATTTAAGAGAATTGTGTGGGG
>CAYVBB010000054.1:0-8288 GCA_964448515.1 uncultured bacterium
CAAGTGTATTGTTTGCAGTATGGACAATAGCCAATCTATTTCCAAGAGCTATTTCTCAGCATCAATGGTATAAAAATAAATTTGATTATCCAAAAAATAGAAAAGCAATAATTCCTTATATTATATAATTATGGATTATTTATATACATTTTCAAAACCTCTTACAAAGTCTAATGATGATTTTATTAAGCTAAATTTTTTATTAGCATCAAGGGAATCTATGCAAACAATAGATTTTATTAATTCATATAGAATCAGTAATTTTTGGAAGGGTAAATTTTTTATTAAAAAACTTATTAAAAGAGTTTTTAAATATAGATTAAAACAACAAATAATATGGGATAGAAAATTTTGGGAAATAATTAATATCTATTATCTAAATTATACTTATACACTCCCAAATAATATTAATAATTTAGACGATTTAATTTTAGTCTTATCAAAAGATAATACTAAAAAAAGATTTAATGATATTATTAAATATAAAAAATTAATTAAAAAAGGAATAAATCTTAATTATCCCCTTTTTATATCAGGAAAAGCTTTAAATATTCTTGGTGCAAATGTTAATAATAATAATATATATTTTTTAGATGGTACAAGGAGACTTTTAGCAAATATTTTATGTAGTAATAAAAATAACAAGATACTAATCATAGATATATAATTCAAACAAACTCAGAAAAATGTCAATTAAAAGAGAAAAAGAAATTAAAAAAAAATCAAAAAATCCAGATAAGATTATATACAACGTTGATAATATCAAAGGGAAAGCTCATAAAACTTGGTATAGAGGTGAACATTGCAATTTTAATCCTAATATTTCAAATCTAAAACAAAAAGACTCTATTTATAAATATATTATTAAAGGTTGGGAACCACATCAAAAATTTATAAACAAAAAAACTAAGGTTGCTGCATTTGGAAGTTGTTTTGCTAGAGAAATTTCTAAATACTTAGTTAATAAAGGCTACAATTTTTTAGCTCCAGGTATAAAAAATGATAATATTTTATCTCAAAATGAAATTCTAGATTTTAAAGCAGGTGTTAATAATACCTTTGCATTAAGCCAATTATTTAATTGGGTTATTAATGACATATCTTTTGATGAAGAACTTTGGCATGATCAAAATAAAAAAATAATAAAACAGAATAAAGATATTAGATTAACTACGTTAGAAGAATTCAAAAAAGTAGATGTTTTTATTATAACTTTGGGACTAAGCGAAGTTTGGTATAACAAAGAAACAGGTGGAGTTTTTTGGCGTGCAGTTCCAACAGATAATTTTGATTCAAAAATTCATGGTTTCAAAGTTGCTTCATTCAAAGAAAATAAAGAAAATATAAAATTTATTTACAACTCTATTAAATCAATTAATAAAAACTCTAAAATTATTTTCACAATTTCTCCAGTACCTTTAGTTGCTACATTCAGGCCAATCACATCTATATCAGCTAATTCTGTTTCAAAAGCATTATTACGCGGAGCTATTGATGAGTTTTATAGAGAAATTGATAACCCCTCTAAAAATGGTTTATATTATTGGCCTTCATATGAAATGGTTAAAGAATTATTTCCATACACATATAAAGGATCAGCATATAAAAATGATAATAGACATATAAAGGACAGTTGTATTAAAGAAATAATGAAAAATTTTGAATTATTTTATGTCCAAGATGATAATAATACAAGGAAGTTTAATTATTTTAGTTTATTTAAAGGATTTAAATTATAAATCATGAATAAGGATTTTTAATGAGAGTATTTATATTATCACCACAACGTTGTGGATCAGTGAGTTTAAGCGCTGCATGTAAACATATAACTAATTTTACTTCTGGTCATGAAACAAGAACTGAACTTGCTATAAAATATCCTGATAATCATATTGAAATAGATAATAGATTAGCATTTTTCTTAGGTAGACTTGAAAAAAACTATGGTAATAATGCCCATTATGTTTATTTAAAAAGGGACCCTAAAAAAGTTGCTAATAGCTGTCTAAATAGATATAATTGGGGAATTATGAGAGGATATCATAAAAGGATATTATTATTTAAACCAAATGCAACAAAATTTGAAATTTGTATGGACTATGTTAAAACAGTTAATACAAATATTGAACTTTTTTTAAAAAATAAAACAAATAAAATTGAAGTTAATGTAGAAAATTTCGAAGAAGACTTTAAAAGATTCTGGGATTTTATTAATGCAGAAGGTAATCAAAGTACTGCCATTTCAGAATTAACTAAAAAACATAACATATCAAAAAAACGAAGGCTTGATTATATTTTAAATAATTTTTTAAAAAAATAATTATTATTTTCTATTATTTATTAAAGATTTAACTACAGATGGATCTGCTAATGTAGAGATATCACCTAAATTATCTATATCATCTTCAGAAATTTTTCTAAGAATTCGTCTCATTATTTTACCTGATCTTGTTTTAGGTAAACCTAATGAAAACTGTATTTTATCAGGATATGCATGTGGACCAATAATTTCTCTAACTTTTAATCTAATTTCATTTTCAATAATCTCACTAGATTCTACACCTGTCATTAGAGTAACAAAAGCATAGACTCCTTGTCCTTTTATATCATGAGGATATCCAACAACAGCAGCCTCAGCGACATCTTTATGTTGCCCAATTGCCCCTTCAATTTCAGCAGTACCTAATCTATGCCCTGAGACATTTAAAACATCATCCACTCTTCCAGTAATCCAATAATCACCATCATCATCTCTTTTCGCACCATCTCCTGTAAAATAATATCCTTTAAACTGAGAAAAATAAGTATCAAAAAATCTTTTATGGTCACCATATATAGTTCTCATTTGTCCTGGCCACGATTTCTTTATTGCTAATAAACCTTCTGCAGGATTTCCTTTAATTTCGCTCCCATCTGAATCTAAAATAACAGGCTCAATTCCAAAAAAGGGTTTTGTTGCTGAACCAGGTTTCAAATTTGTTACAGCAGGTAATGGAGTTATTAAGATTCCACCGGTTTCTGTTTGCCACCACGTATCAACTATTGGGCATTTTTTTTCTCCTACAACTTTATAATACCATTCCCATTCAGGTTTTTTAATTGTCTCTCCAACAGAACCTAATAATTTCAAAGATGACCTATCTGTATTTAGAACAAATTTATTTCCTTCTTTCATTAATGCTCTTAAAGCAGTTGGAGCTGTATAAAATATATTTACTTTATGTTTATCAACAATTTGCCAAAATCTACTAAAATCCGGATAATTAGGTACTCCTTCAAACATTAAAGTTGTTGCTCTATTTGATAATGGACCATAAATAATGTAAGAATGTCCTGTAATCCAACCAATGTCAGCTGTACACCAATATATATCTTTGTGATGATAATCAAATACAACTTCATGTGTATACGATGCATATACTAAATAACCACCTGTTGTATGCAATACACCTTTTGGGGTACCTGTTGAACCCGAAGTATAAAGAATAAATAAAGGATCTTCTGAATCCATCCATTCAGGTTTACAAGATGAAGATATCTTTAACATTTCCTCATGCCACCATACATCTCTACTTAATTTCATTTTTATATTAGCAGATGTTCTTTTAACTACAAATACTTTATCAATAGAAGGGCACTCAGAAATAGCTTTATCAACATTTTCTTTCATTGGGATATCTTGTTTTAATCCCCTTACACCTGTATCTTGAGTGACAACTACTTTGCATTTTGAATCATTGATTCGATCTCTTAGTGACTCAGGTGAAAAAGCTCCAAAAACAATAGAATGAACAGCTCCAATTCTAGTACATGCCAACATTGCTATAGCTAATTCTGGAATCATTTGCATATAGATACAAACTCGATCCCCCTTAATTATATTATTAGATTTTAAAACATTTGAGAATTTTGAAACTTCAATTAATAATTCTTTATAAGAAAATTGTTTATCTTCTGATGGATTATTACCTTCCCATATTAAGGCAACATCATCACCATGACCACTTTCTATATGTCTATCAATACAATTATATGAAACATTTAATTTTCCATTTTCAAACCATTTAATTTGTGCTTGTGAATAATCAATATCTGAAACCTTATCCCAATTTTTAAACCAATGAATTCTCTTTGATACTTTAGACCAAAATTTTTCATTATTATCTATTGATTCATTATATAATTTCGAATATTGCTCCTTTTTAATATGAGCAATATCTATATCTTTATATTTGCTCAATGATAAGCATCCTTTCGTAAATCAGTTCTACATTCGAAACAATCTGATTTATTAGTTACATTTTCAATTCCACATTTAACACAAAAATTAAAATTGTTAGAATTTGAACTACTTACTGAAATTTCATTTTTAATATCATCAGAAAAATCAAATAAATCATCAATCTTAACAGAACTTTCAGATAATATTTTTTTATGAAGAAAAATATTTTTTTTAAAATTTTCTTTAAGATTTGAATCGGATATTTTGTTAGAACACAATTCTAATAAATCTTGAGCCTTTGTTTCATAGTCGTAAGATTCATTAATCATATTATTTTCACTATACATTTGACTTAATAACCAAAAAGCATAAGATTTATTTTGAGTTCTAGTGATTTTATTAATTTTTTTAATTAAGGAATCATCAATTTCACTCTTTGTAATAACTAATTTAAAAACTTCAATAAGAATTTTATATTTATCATTTTTTAATTGTATATCTCTTTTACTAAATGTTTCTTCTGATAAATTTCCATTTAGATATAAATTCATATATAAATAAAAAAGGACTTCATTGAAATATTTAGATTTGTTTAAATAAAGTATATCTAAACTTTCATTATATAAAGAATCAGATTTTTTAAACTTACTCTTATTTGAAAGAATATGAGCTTCTAATTTTAAATAATGTCCTTTTAATTCATTGCTTATATTTTTAGAAAAATTATTTTTAATTTCTTTTATAATTTTACTTGCATAATCCATTCTTCCAGTAGATATAAAAGAATTACATAAAAATCCTGAAATTTCAAGCTTTAAATTCTTACTTTTTGTTGATTCAAAAATAGAATTAGCAAACTTAATACTAGCTGAATAATCTCCTTCATTATAGTAATAATGCATTTTTTCTATATGTTTATTTTCATCAGAAACATAAATATTTGATGATTTATTATACCAATCAATCATATTATTATATACTTCATATGTTATTTGATTAGATTTATTAATTTTAAATTTTTTATATTCCCTTGTAAATATGTTTTTTATATATTCAATTTGAGAATTTAACTTTGAGCTTATTAATATTCCACCCTTTGGTGCTAAAGGTTCAAGTTCAGATGCTACATCAACACACTCTCCATGGTATTCTTCATTTTGAATCTGATATTGTCCAGAATGAATTCCAATTCTTATTTTAAATTTTCTATTTTTAACACTTAATTTATTTCTCTTATTAATTTTAGTTTGGATATTAGTAGAGCATAGAATTGCACTTTTAGGATCTGGGAATATAACAACAAATCCATCACCTCTATTTACTAAAACTTTTCCATTAAAAGAATCTATAGCCTTTAAAATTATAGAATCATGTTCTGTTAACAATTCAAGAGCTAATTCTTGATTATCTCCAGTTAACTTACTGTAGCCTACAATATCAGTAACAATAACTGTTCCAATTTTCATTAAATTATCTCTTTGTTAATGAAGTTCCACAATCGGGACAAAATTTAAAATCATTTTTTGTATTATTATATGAGCAATTAGGACAAAAATTAAAATAAGTACCATATTGTGGACATATAGATGAATTATAATCAATATTTTTAGGAATCGGATGAGAATGTTTTTTAACTTCTATCTTTTTATTTTTCAATTCTGTATTATAAGGAATAGCCTTATCATTTAACATTTGTTTATGCATATAAGTATTTAAATAATCACCTCTATATTTTTCATCAGAAATTTTTTCAGCAGACTTTAATAGACCATCTTTACAAAGTTTTTGAAATTTATCTGCTTTTTTCTGATTCCCAATATTTAAATAAGTTTGACTTACATACAAACATTCTCTATTATTTTCTCTTTCAGAAGAAGAATCAATAATTTCTTTAGCTAATTTATCGACATCCTTTTCTTTACACTTATTTATTTTTGATTTAACTAACATTTGAACAGCTCGTGATGTTGTATCATAAAATGATACATCTTTTCTTCTAGATGTAATTAAAACAGCTTTATCTATATATTCTAAAGCTTTATCATATTTACCTTCATAATAATAGGCAGTAGCTAAAAATACTATTGTTCCTTCATATGCGGATCTATGTTCAGCTTTTTTATGGTTCATCATTGCTGTTTTAAAATGATGCTGTGATTCTGACCATTTTTTTTGATCTAAATACATAATTCCTAAAGCTCTATGACACATTCCAAGCGAATTAACATCATTCATATTTTGACAAATATCCAATGCTTCTCGTATATCTTTTTCTGCATTATTATATTGTCCCATGAAAACCCTATACATACCTAAATAAGTTTTAAGTATGGAATCATACATTTTAACATTTAATTCTTGAAAAATATCTATTGCTTCAATAGAATAATTAATTGCCTTATAAAAATCACCAATTCTTCTATAAACAAGAGAAGTATTATATAAAGTTGTTGCTATGCCTCTTTTATCATCTAATTCTCTTTTTATATCTAGAGCTCTATTATAATAGTCCAACGCTTTTTCTAATTGTACATTTTGACTATGTACTAATCCAATATTCTGTAATAATTTTGATTCTTCATCTAGATTATCTTCTTTTGCTCTAAGCTCTAATGCCTTTTCAAAATAACCTAAAGCATTATTATACTTTGCCCATCTTGCATAAATAATTCCATAACAATTATTTATACCTGCCATGCCAGAATTATCTCTTTCTTTTCTTGCAATAAGCATAGCATCATCAAGGATATCAACAGCTCTCTCATATTGATTGTTTTGAAACATAGTCATTGCATAATTATATCTTGCTTCTACATAATTAGGTTCAATTTTTATAGCTTTTTTAAATAAATCTTGTGAAATTTCTCTATCTGTGGTACTCCTTGCTTTAAAATTGGTATATTTTGCTTTTATAAATAATTCATAAGCTTCAGGAGATATTTTATCTTCTTTATCTAAATTATCTAATAATGTTTGCGGAATTTCTAGTCCTATTGATTCTAAAACTTTAATTGCAATTTCAGAACGAATGCTTTGTATATTTTTAGCTTTACCTTCCCAGCTTTTATCCCAAATTAATGAAGAGGTTTTAATATTAGAAAAATGCATTGACAATTTAAACTTATCACCAACTTTCATAATATTACCTTCAATTAAAAAATCAACATTTAATTCTTTCCCAATTGAGTAAGAATCCAAAGTAGAATCTTTAAATTTGATAACTTCATTAATTTTTGGTATTCTCATTCTTTTTGCTTTACTTATATCTATAATTAAATCTTCAGTAATTCCATAGCAGAAAAAATCATCATCAGCTGAACCTAAATTTTTAATATATGAAACTGCAATGGGTGTAACTGAATCTTTACCAGATTTTCTATCAAATAAATTCACACCTGCTTCTATTAATTTTTCAGTAAGCTCTGAAGCAGTTTCTTTATTATATTCATTTTCATCTTGATATATTTTAAAAACTCTTTCAGGATCATGTATATTTTTTAAAGCGATTCTACCCATATCTCTTAAAAAAATATTGCTATCACTTCTTATTGCATTATAAACTGATTGCGTACAAACAGTTCCATCTTTTTGAGAAATTGGTTGAATTCTTGCAGCTAAATTCACTCCATCTCCAAATAAATCTCCATCTTTTTCATAAACCTCACCCATATGAATACCAATTTTACCATGAATTTGATAAGTATCAGGATTTTGTGAATTTTCTTTTTTAAAGTTATAATGAATTGAAACAGCACACCTAACTGCATCTGTTGAAGATGGAAATTCAGCAAAAATTGTTTCATTAATGTTTTTTATAATTCTACCATGATATTTTTTAACATCTTTAGTAATAACAGAATCATAATCTGATAATATTTTTATTGCTAATTTCTTATCGTTTGCTACATACTTATCATAATCAACAAACTTACAAAACATTACCGCCGCTAGTTTCTTTTTAGTATTCTTTGACATTATTTTAATTTACATGATATGATAATATTTTTTTATAAAAAAATGGGGCTTATATAAAGCCCCATCTTTCTAATTTATTTATTAAATAAAT
>CAYVBB010000055.1:0-8272 GCA_964448515.1 uncultured bacterium
TTCATAGCTGCATCTTTTAAATCATCAGCTGGAACAATTTTAACATTTGATTTTGCTAGTATATCTTTTGCTATTTTTGAATTTGTACCCTCTAGTCTAACAACAACAGGAACCTTAAGTCCTAATTCATTAACAGCTTCAACTACACCATTTGCGACTCTATCACATCTAACAATTCCACCAAATATATTTATAAGTACAGCTTTTACATTTTTATCTTTTAAAATTATTTTAAAACCATTTTTAATTGTATCAGCATTTGCAGCGCCACCAACATCTAAAAAATTAGCTGGTTCTCCACCAGATAATTTTATAATATCCATTGTTGCCATAGCAAGTCCTGCACCATTAACCATGCAACCTACATTACCATCAAGTTTTATATAATTTAAATTGAATTTATTCGCTTCAACTTCCATGGGATCTTCTTCAGAAAGATCTCTCATGGATAAAATTTCATCATGTCTAAATATAGCATTTGAATCAAAATTTAATTTTGCATCCAATGCAACTATTTTATTGTCATCACTTTTAATAAGTGGGTTTACTTCTAATATTGTGCAATCCATTTCTTTATAACATTTATAAAGATTAATGAAAATCTCTTTTGCTAGATTTTTTAAATCGTTATCAAAGTTTAAACTATTAGCCAAGTTTTCAGCATCATTGATATTTAAATCATCAAGCGGATCAATCCATATTTTAGTTATTTTTTCAGGAGTATTTTTAGCTACATCTTCAATGTTTACACCCCCCTCAGTTGAAACCATAAAAACATCTTTTCTTTTTTCTCTATCTAAAGTAATAGCTACATAATATTCCTTTTTAATATTAAAGGCCTCTGTTATATATATAGTATTAACTAACTTTCCTTTTTCACAAGTTTGATGTGTGATTAAGTTCATTCCTAAGATGTTTTTTGCATTTTTTAAAGCACTATCAAAATTTGGAGAATATTTAACTCCGCCACCTTTACCTCTACCACCGGCATGAATTTGAGCTTTAACAACAAAATCATTTGTTTTAAAATCCTCTTGAACTTTTAATATTGTTTCCTGAGCTTTATTAATATCTGATATTGTATATCCATCTTGGATAGGAATGTTATATTTTTTTAAAATATTTTTTGCTTGATATTCGTGTATTTTCATATTTAATTAGTTATATGTGTTCCAGCTTTATTATTTAATGCATCTTCAATTTTTTCAATAGAAGTTATAACAACTTTACTTCCATGGTGTTTTAAAAAATAAAGTGCAGATTTTATTTTAGGCTCCATACTTCCAATACCAAAATGTCCTAATTTTAACCATTCTTCAATTTGTTTTGCTGTTGCATTTTTAATTTTTTCTTGATTATCTTTTTTATAATTTAAATATATATTATCAACATCTGTAATAATAAAATATTCATTTGCTTTAATAATTCTTCCAAGCAATGCAGAAGTTTTATCTTTATCAACAACACCATCTATGCCTTTTAGATTGCCATTTTTTCCATTATATGAGGGAATACCTCCGCCACCACCTGCAATAACTATAGTTCCAAAATCAACTAAATGTTTAATTGATTTGCCATTAAAGATATATGAAGGATTAGGGGAGGGGACTATCCTCCTCCATTGATTATTTTCTTGTTCTGCTACATTCCATTTATATTTTTTAGATAATTCGAAGGCTTCCTTTTCTGAATAGATTTTACCTATAAATTTGGAAGGTTTTTTTAAAGAAATATCATCGTTGTTTACTTTCATCTGTGAAATAAATGTTACAACTTCTCTTTGGGAATCTTCATTGTATAAAGCATTTTGTAAAGATTGTTGTATCATATATCCTATTGCTCCTTGAGTATTTGCAACTAAAACATTTAGTGGTAGTGGGGGAATAATATTCATAGCAAGTTCATTCCTAGATAATTCTGCACCAACTTGTGGCCCATTACCATGAGTTATGCATATATTATATTTTTTTCTAACAAAATGCATTACAGAGGTCAAGCTATTTCTAGTATGTTGAAATTGCTGTTCTATTGTACCAGCTTCATCTTTTGGTGATAGAGCATTTCCTCCTAAAGCTATTATTGCAGTTTTTTTATTCACTTATATCCTTAAAATTGGAAGAGTTAGACATCTGGGTCCGCCTCTACCTCTTACTAATTCAGAACTATCTAAAGTTATTACAAATTTATTTTTAGATTTATTATAAATTTCATAATTATCTATATAGGATTTACTTGTAATAATTTCATAGTTATTTTTACTTAATTCCTTAATAGTGTACTCATTACAACGGTAGCAAATAATTTTACCTGGTTCTAAAGAAAATGCATTTGCACCATCTGTCCATTGCTCACGATTTTGCATTATTCTAGAATTTCCTCCGCAAAATATTGGTTTTAATTCTAAACCATCATTTTTTAAAGTATTAATTAAATTTTTATTTGAAATAAAATGATCATTATTTTTCTTAAATATATGTATTTCTGTATTTGTATCCTCATTTAAAAATGGAGGATATATTAAAGCTTCATTTTCACTAGTTAATGTAAAAACAGTATCAAGGTGCATATAGGTTCTTTTTTTTGGTAAATTAACAGCAAAAATAGATTTAAATCCTTGATTGAAAATTAATTTAGATATTTTTTTAATAGATTTAATTGTTGTCCTTTCACTTATGCCTATGCAAACTCTATGTTTATCTAAGATTAATATATCACCTCCTTCTATACTTAAATCAGGATGTTTTTCATGAAAATCATATATATTCATATCTTTAAAGCCTTTGAAATTAGAAAAAACATATTTTGATAATATATTTTCACGATTTCTTACATTTTTTTTATTCCATGTAATTAATAATGTTTTACCTATAACAACTGCAATATCTCTTGTAAATATTAAATTAGGTATTGGGTAAGTAAAAATTTTTTCATTTTTTAAATATCCTGAAATTAATGCTTCAACTAATAATTTTGATTCAAGCTTGATAAGTTGTTCAAAATCTATAAAATTATTATAATCTTTTGATTCTAATTCAATACACTCATTAATAAGATTTTTTTTAATAGATTCATCTTTCATTATATAAATTAATAAATCTGAAAATTCATATGTATTGCCATCAGTGAAAGAGTGGAGTATTGAATGAAATTCTTCATGTTCTTTTTGAGCATTTTTTAATTGGATAATATCATCAAATAAAAGGAAATTAGGATTATCCTTTAATTCTCCATTTACTTGAATTTTTTCTTTAATATTATTTGGTGTAATAAAGGTATGCTCTATTCCAGGTTTATGAGTTATAACTAATCTTAAAGGTCTAACTTCTGAATATATTTTATTATTCATTTACTCTTCACTCATAAATGGATATTTATAATCCTCAGGAGAATTAAATGTTTGTTTGATAGTTCTTTGAGAAGTCCATCTTAACAGATTTGCAGGTGCTCCAGCTTTATCATTTGTTCCTGAAGCTCTTGATCCTCCAAAAGGTTGTTGCCCTACAACTGCACCTGTTGGTTTATCATTTATATAAAAATTACCAGCTGAATGTGTTAAATATTTTCTTCCTGATTCTATCTTTTCTTCATCATCAGCAAAAATTGCACCAGTTAAAGCATATTGTGATGTACTATCAACAAGTTTGCAAACTTCTTCCCATGAACAATCATATAAATAAATTGTAAGTACTGGACCAAAAATTTCTTCTTCCATTGTTTTAAAATGTGGGTTGGTTGTTAAAATCGTTGTTGGCTCAATAAAATAACCTTTATTTTTATCATAATTCCCACCTGTTATAATGGTTGCATCTTGTGATTTTTTAGCATATTCTATATAAGAAACAATGTTATCAAAAGAATTTTCATCAATAACTGCATTCATAAAATTTTGAAAATTTTCAACATCACCTATTTTAATTGAGAAGACATCTTTTTGATACTCTTGTTCTATATCTAACCAAACAGATTTAGGTAAATAGCATCTTGATGCAGCAGAGCATTTTTGTCCCTGATATTCAAAAGCACCTCTAATCATAGCTGTAGAAAGTGCCTTTCTATTGGCACTTTTATGGGCTAAAATAAAATCTTTTCCACCAGTTTCACCAACTATTCTAGGATATGTTTTATATTGTTTGATATTATTACCAACAGCTGCCCACATACTTTGAAATACTTCGGTTGAACCTGTAAAATGAATTCCAGCTAAATCTGAATGATTTAGTACAATGTTGCCAATTTCTTTTCCTGAACCTGGAATAAAATTTATTACCCCATCAGGTAAACCAGCCTCTTTAAATAATTTCATTAGAAAATATCCAGAATAAACAGATGAGGAAGCAGGTTTAAATAATGAAACATTGCCTAACAACGCAGGAGCGCACGATAGATTTGCTGCAATTGATGTGAAATTAAAAGGAGCTACTGAAAAGATAAATCCTTCTAGTGCTCTATATTCGGTACTATTTTTCATTCCTTCAGGTGAATATTTTGGTTGTTGTTTGTGAATATTATATAAATATTCACAATTAAAATTAAAAAAATCTATTAGTTCACAAGCTGCATCAATTTCTGCTTGATAGGCATTTTTACTTTGCCCAAGCATTGTAGAAGCATTAATTAAGTCTCTATATGGACCTGCTAGCAAATCAGCCATTTTATGAAATATCTTGATTCTATCTTCTAAAGAAGTCTTTGACCATTTTTCCCAAGCTTCAAGATTACTTTCTATAGCCATTTGGACTTCTTCTTTTCCAGCTTTATGATAGTGGGCAAGTATATGTTTGTGATCGTGTGGGATGACACATTTTTCTGTATTATTTGTAGTTATTTCTTTACCATTAATTATAATAGGAATATCTATTATTTTTGATTTTAATTCTTCAATAGTTTTTTTTAAGGATATCTTTTCTTTGCTACCAGGTTTATATTCTTTAATTGGTTCGTTAACTGCTTCTCTAATAGAAAAATTTAATTCATTCATTGTAATACCTTGTTTTTGTATAAAAATTGATATATCAATTTAATATTTATTAATTTATTTATTATTATTTTTTTTTTTAAATTTTATCATAATTCTTATTAAATACAAATGAGCTTAAAATCAATAAATCCAGCTACAGGTGAGATAATTGGTGAATATCAAAAATATTCAGATAATTATGTCAATTCTATAATCGATGATGTATCAAATGATTTTTTAATTTGGAAAAACATATCATTTGATGATCGAAAAAATATTCTTATTTCAATAGGTAGAAAGTTAAAATCTGATATAGAAATTCATTCTAAAATGATTTCCATTGAAATGGGAAAGCCTATTATGGAATCTAGAGCAGAAGTGTTGAAATGTATCTGGGTTATTGAGTATTATGCAGAAAATGCTGAAAAATTTTTAGAAAAAGAGATTATTAAATCTGATTATGCAGAAAGTTATGTTCAATATGATCCGCTTGGTATAATATTTGGTGTTATGCCTTGGAATTTTCCATACTGGCAAGTATTCAGATTTATTGCACCTTCTTTAATGGCAGGAAATGTATGTATCCTAAAGCATGCTTCGAATGTGAGTGGCTGTGCTTTATTAATTGAGAAATTAGTTAATGATTGTAGTCTTTATTCAAATATTTTTAAAACTCTTTTAATTTCATCATCTCAAGTTGCAAATGTAATTAGCAATAATAAAGTAAAAGCTGTAACTCTAACTGGAAGTGAATATGCTGGTTCTCAAGTTGCTATGAAAGCAGGAGAAGAAATAAAAAAAACAGTTTTAGAATTAGGTGGTTCTGATAGTTATATTGTATTGGATGATGCAGATATTGAATTAGCAGCTAAAACAGCTGTTATTGCTAGGTTTTTAAATACAGGGCAAAGTTGTATTGCTGCAAAAAGATTTTTTGTTCATGATAAGGTTTATGATGCTTTTATTACAAAGGTTAAAAATATTATAACTAGTTTAAAGATGGGGGACCCTTTGCTAGATGAAACTCAAATAGGTCCATTAGCTAAGCCTGAATTTGTTGATGAAATTCATGAATTAGTTGAAGCTTCAATAAAGAAAGGAGCGAGGTGTTTATTAGGAGGTAAAAAGAAAGACTCTTATTACTATCCTACATTACTTGTTGATGTTGATGACAGTATGGATGTATTTAATTGCGAAACCTTTGGTCCAGTATTTTGTGTTATAAAAATAAACAATTCTAAGGAAGCTATTAAACTAGCAAATAATAGTGAATATGGATTAGGGGGTAGTATCTGGACCTCAAATATAGAAAAAGGTAAAGAAATAGCAAGTAAAATAGAAACTGGCGCAGTATTTATAAATGATATGACAAAGTCAGATCCTAGGTTGCCTTTTGGGGGAGTTAAAAAATCTGGATATGGTATTGAATTATCAAAGTATGGTATAAGAGAGTTTGTTAATATGAAAACAGTAGCAATTAATAATTATTATAAATAAAGGAAATTAAATGTTATCAGAAAAAATTAACCTAGAAGAAAAATATTCTAAATTTACCAAGCATTGGTCTCCTCGAATTATTGCAGAAATGAATGATTATCAATTTAAGCTTGCTAAAATTAAAGGAGAATTTGTATGGCATGATCATAAACATACAGATGAAACCTTTATAGTTATTAAAGGTGAAATGACTCTTAAATTTAGAGATGGAAAAGTAAAATTAACTCAAGGGGAAATGTATGTCATCCCAAAAGGAGTAGAGCATAAGCCTTATGCAGAGAATGAATGTAAAATTTTAGTTATCGAACCAAGAGGTGTAATTAATACGGGTGATGCAGGAGGAGACTTAACTATTAATGAAGATATGTGGATTTAACAATTATTAACTAAATAAGAGGAGAAAAGATGAAAAAATAGATGTAAAGAGTTTTTTAATTGGAGCACTTTCTTTTTTATCAATATTATTGTTTATGGGTCAATCATCATATCATACTCACCCTGAGTATGCTGATAGTTATCATTCTCATTATGAATATGCAGATGATAATCATTCTCATTATGAATATGCAGATGATAATCATGATCACTATTGGGATTATGCTGCTAAATATCATAGTCACTATTAGTAAGTTAAAATTATTGTATGTTTTGTAGCTATCGGTTATGATACTATCAAAATAATTTTATGAAAATAAAACTTTTAAGTAAAACAAGGGGTTTGATAGTTTCTCTTTTGGAATTTCTTTTGCTAGCATTCCTGTAATTATGTCTTGTATTTTTTTATTTTTTGATGCTTTACCCATAATAAAATTAAGTAATATTTTATATTTTGCTAAATCTTGAAGCTTTGTGCTTGTTGTTAGCTCAGGTCCTAATTCATTCCATAAAAGTTTATTGTAATCTGAAGTGCTATTTTTAGAAAAGTCACCTTTTTTTAGACAACCGTTTGCAACATTTATTGCAATTTTTGCCGATGCCATTGCATTTCCGATACCTTCACCAGTAAATGGATCAATTAATCCTGCAGCATCTCCTAGGAGCATATATCCATTTCCGTGATTAGGTCTTTTTTTTCTTCCAAGAGGAAGGGACCATCCTTTTGGTTCTTCTAGTTTTTCTGCATTCTCAAATCGTTTTTTAAAGAAATTTGAATTTATAACATCATCTAAAATTGTTGATAGTTTTCTAGTATCTTTTTTTGCTTGTTCTTTACTAAGACCTATGCCAATATTTGCAATATTATTCCCAGTAGGAAATAACCAAAAATATCCCGGCAATACTTCATCAACAAAATGTAATTCTATCTGATTCTTTAGTCCTTTAACATTTTTATAATAACATCTTATAGCTATAGCTGTGTTTTTTTCAAGGTTATTGCCCAATCCAAGTTTTCTAGCAATTTTAGAATTAGCACCATCACATCCGAGTATAATTGGGGCATAAATTTTTTCTTTTTGTTTATTAAATAATCCAACTACACCAATAGCATTATTTTTATTATCATATAGAATATCCGTAACCTTAAAACCTTCTTTTGTTTTAGTTATTTCTTTAGCTTTTTGAAATAAAAAATTATCAAAAATATAGCGTTTTATAACATAACCTTCTTTAATTGTTCCTTTGTTATATTTGTTCTTTAAATGTAAGTCAAATTGTTTATGATTTGGACTTCCAAAAGTTATTGTCTTAATAGTAGACCCTTCTAAGCTAGATACTTCTTTTAGAATTCCTAATTCTCTCATATATCTAACGCTTTTACCTGATAATGCATCTCCACATATTTTGTCTTTTGGAAAAAAAGATTTTTCTAAAATTATA
>CAYVBB010000056.1:0-8152 GCA_964448515.1 uncultured bacterium
ATGACATAACACCTGTTGGATAACCAAAGTCTAATCCATCAGCACCGTTTAAGAAAATTTCAAATGCCTCACCAGGACACATATTACCAAGAGTCTCGACATTAAATGATGGTACATAATAACCATTATTTCCTTTTACTAATAAAATATTTTCTTCATATCCAGAAAATGCTTCAGATGGCATCATACATTCTTGAGGAAGATATGAAATTAAATTTAAAATGAAAGGATTTAGCATTATAGTATAATCATTTATATCAACTGGAACTCCCTCAACGCTCATCATATGACTGCTTGATCCATTAATAAATAATCTATAACCATATTCTACATGCATATCGCCTATCTGATCAATATCATAACTTGGAACATAAAAGTTAGAATTACCATCAGATGCTAAAAGAAGATCCATATCTTGTACCATATCACTGAATGATAAATTATCAGGAATTACATTTAATGATATATTATTAAAAACAAATGGATCAAGATTAATTTCTTGTACAATAGTATTAGGACCTAATGTAATAAGAACATTTGATTCTTCTGTATATATTGGAAGTTCAAAACCTAAACTATCACCAATATAATAATCAGAAATATTCAACTGAATATCTGTTTCTTCATCAACTTCAATTGACTCATATGTCATTGTTAAAATAGAGCCATCTCCTTCTGATATCAAGCCTCCTGTAATATTAAATGCAACAATAATTACAGAACCATCAATCTGCTCATTAAACTCAACTGTAAATCCTTCAGTTCTATCAGTAGTTTGAATTTCTGTTAATGTTAAATAATTAGGACTATCAGTTAATGTAAATTGGAATCCAGCAACAGACATTTCATTTGATAAATTTAAATCTAAATCAATGCTACCTCCAGATTGAACCATTCCATTTTCTACACCCATTACAGAAAAACTTCCTGGATCAATTACAGAGCCACATTCAATATTTGTTGGATTAGATTCTCCTTCTTCATAAAGGGCCTTAATTTTATAACAATATTCTTCACCAAATATAATATCTGAATCAGTATAATAATTCTGATCAGTTGGAACCCAATCAATAAATATATCATTCTTGTATATATTAAACCCTTCAATTCTGCTATTCTCATTTGTATTTTCTAGAGGTTTATTTGGATCTATATAATTAGATGATAAAACAGGATGTGCTTCATCATCAGAAGCAACTCCTGTCAAAGAAAAATCACAAGTTCCAAATGAACCATTACCATAATAATCATATTCTAAAGAACAGCTTGCAACAAGTACATCTCCATCATATAGATTCCACGAATTTCCATTCCATCCATCTCCATATGAATCATACATATTTAGTAAATAATCTCCAGGATCAAGATCAAAGGAATATGAACCCACAACACCATTTTGAATTACATTTCCAGAATACAATAATTCCCAAGAAACTTCACTCTCCCAAGAACCACCTCCACATTCAACAGTATAGTTACCATCTCCACCACCAGTTCCACCACCTTCACAATTTGGATTTGGCAAATCCCAATCTAAATTTATAACAGTATCTCCATCTTGAATATCTAATGTTAAATTTTCAGGAGGACACATTGGCCCAGCATCAGGAGAGGCACAAATAATCGAAGTAGGCTGAGAATCTCCTTCATCATAAGAAGCAACAATATAGTAGCAATACTGAGTTCCATTTTCTAAACCTAAATCTATATATGTAAATACATCAGGATCGACAGAATCAAGAAACATATTATCTCTATAAATATCAAATCCAAGCAATGCTCTATTAGATTCATTTGTAGATTGACTATTAGCATACATCCAATTTTCAAGAATTAATTCTTCACCACTTTTAGATGCTTCATAAGTTAAATTATCTACAATGTCACCAGGCTCTTGAGATTCTACAAATGATTGAGTAACATTAATTTCATATTCACCTTCTCCTCCACCATAACCATCAACAACAATAAAATATTGTCCTGGATCTAAGGATACCCCTTGAAGAGTAGACTGTAATGAACTAAACTCACATGTAAAATCATCTATATAATACCCTGTAGTAGTTTCATTACATTCTTGATCTGCTGTAAATATTTCTAATTTAGTATCATAAGTAGTATTTGCACTACATAGAGTAACATCAATTACAATTGGACTAGTAACAACAAGCAAATATGAATAATCTGCTCCTTCACTACCTTGAACAAGCCAATCATTACCCATGCCAACATTACTACCTACAGCATTAAATGGTAATGAAGGAATTACTTCATCAGCACATGTACTAACACCTGGCTCTGTCCAATCTAATTGAATAAAGCCATTTCCACCTGCTGCAGAAGCACTTAATGGTGGTGCAAGTACCCACATAGAACAACTTTCATTTGTAAATTGAGATTCTCCTGATAAATAATTAGCTGATACAACATAGCAATATTCAACATCATGCTCAGTATTCAAATCTTGAAAAAATACATCTGCAGTAGCATCATATAAAACTCCATCTCTATAAATATTATAATCAATTACAGAATTATCTCCTCCAAGCCATTCTAAATTAATATGATCTGTCTCTGCATAAGCATATAAACTAGAAGGAGCTTGACCTGGAATAGGAATTGCACAAACTGGATCATCTAAAATTTCAGATTCACCAACTTCATATACACTTGTAATCGTATAACAATATTCTGATAAATTTTCTACATCATAATCATAATATTCATAGATTCCAGCTTCAACGCTAACGAGGAAATTTCCATCTCTATATATATTAAATGCAATGAGATCTCTTTGACTTTGAGATGAATTATCAATATTAGAGATAAAAGGCAACAAGTATTCTAACTGTTCTTCAGTTCTATAATTAAATTCATCACCAGAGGCAACTCCATATTCAGGACAATCACCTCCATCCCAATCATATTCATCACAATTAAGATAAACACCCCAAGTACCATCATCACATAATCCATCTCCTAACCAAGAGTCTACCGTTGTTTGAGGAACACATTGACCAATACAATCAACATAACCAGGTGTTTCATAATAAAAATAATCATAAGAAATACACTCATCGCCAACACCGGGTTCTCCTCCAGCTGGAGGATCTGTCCATGTTACATGAACAACACCATCTTCACCTTCTACAAATACATCTTCAGGAGATAAAATTTCCCACATTCCACATTCTTCATCTGAGGAAGCAGACTCTCCTAAATCATATAGAGCTGTAACCTGATAACAATATTCTACATTATGAACTGCAGAGGTATCATTATACTGATTATCTAGATCACCAGTATTTATTAAAAAATCTCCATCTCTGTAAATATTGTAACTTAAAACATCTGTTGATTGCGCGGGAGTCCAAGTTAATTCAATTTGACCATTTGTTCCAACCACATCAAAATCAGTAGCTGGCATTAATATCCATTCAGAACAAGAGATATTGGAATCAACAGATTCTCCTTCATCATATAGAGTTCTTAAAGTATAACAATACTCAATATCATGCTCGGTTGTATCATCTATATATGAGAATGTATTTAAATCTGTCTCAACTAAAAATTCTCCATCTCTATAAATCCTAAAGGCTAGAATATCTCTAAAATGATGTAAATTATTTTGAATATAATCTTGAGTATTATCAATAGATTCTACTTCAACATTAACACTTTCATCATAATTTTTATTTGGGTCTATATTATGGATAGGAATGATTATTTCGGCAGAGGCTACTCCTGTTAAATTAAACTCACATACACCTTCTGTTCCAGTATCTAATGTACAAGAAGCTGCAATATTATTATTACCATCAACTAAATTCCAAATATTCCCATTCCAACCATCACCCCAAGAATCATACATATTTAAAGTATATGATCCTAAAAACAAAGGAACATCAGATTGAGAAAAAGGTGCACCTCCAGTTAATAATATTTCTCCATTTGATACTAATTCCCAGCTTACCTCTGATTGCCATGATCCCCCATCACAATCTACAGTGTAATTAATAAAAGAGCCTGGTTCATTCCATTCAACCAATATATACTGTTCATCATTATTTGCTTCAGTATTAACTCCCACTGGAGGATCAAGATAAAAAAGCTCACAAGCTGTATTAGATGAAAAAGTTTCACCTGATGGATAATTTGCCTTTATCTCATAACAATAACTAACACCAGCAATAATTTCTGTTTCATCAATATAAGAAGCTAAAAATGTATTACCTATATTTACTCCATCTTTATAAATTTGATAATCAATTAAATTATCACCAAATAGAGGGTCAATAATAGCTGGGTCCCAAGTAAGAGACATTGTTCCACCCAAATCTTCAACAACAAGATTTGTTGCTGGTGGTCCTGGATAAGGAGTTACACAAATTGGATCTGATAATTCAGAAACACCTTCATCATACGTTGAACCTAAAGTATAGCAATACTCTACCATATTAGATAATGGTTCATCAGTATAAGAGAAAGTATTAGAATCAAGATTTGCAATTAGTTCACTATCTCTATATAAATCAAATGTTTGTAAATCTCTAGTTTCATAAACAGGGTGAGATTCATTTGATAAATCAAAATTTTCTAACCCATTATGAGCAGAAACCGATATATCTGATCTATTGCCATCAAATGATGAAGGCACATGATTTGATGATGATAAAGTTTCAATATTACCATAAGCAAATATTTGAGATGCTACCATATAGTCACCACCATAACCTAAATAATCTCCAGTATTCCAAATACCGTAGTAATAAGTATACATATTATCTGGATAGTCTACAGATCCATCTACACCAAAACCCTCATAATCTGTCCATCCATCATTATGAGTTGCTATAACATAGAAAGAACCTGAAAGACCAGTTAATCCAGGATAAACTGTAGCCCATCCATCCTCTGCTACAGCTTCCTCATCATGCAATAAATTTCCAGGAACACCATTATTATCATCAAAGACTAAAACTCTAATAGGTCCATGAGATCCATCTGGCCATGGCCAGTATGCATCTCCTTCACTTAATACTTTTATTGATGCAGCAATAACATCAAAATCAACACCAACATCAAATTTCATTCCATGAGCTAATCCAGTTTCATAACTACCTGAAAAATAAAAAGCATTTGCAAGTACTCCATCATCATATTGCAATGTATATTCTTCACCTCCAACTGGCTCTTCCCATGATAAGTTAACAAATTGATCTCCTGGAATTGCTTCAATCTGTGATGGAGGATAAACATTCCAAGTTGAGCAAGATGTATTTGAAGCTGGGGACTCACCAATTCCATCATAATAAGCTTTAACATAATAACAATATTCTTGCCCAATTTCTGTATTATAATCTTCATACATTTGATTAATAATATCCTCAACTAATAATTCATCATTTCTATAAATATTATAAGATGTTTGATCATTTTCAGGTGTAGAATTCCATTCTAAAGTTATAAAGCTCCCTGTACCTTGAGCAGATAAACTTGATGGAGAATTTAGCTGAGGTGATACGCAAGCAGTATTTGAAAAACCAGAAGAGCCTTCATCATAATCTGCGACTATATTGTAACAAAAATCTTCTAAATACCATAACCCCTCTGAAGTATCTGTATATTCTGTTTCCTCAACATAATCAATTAAATCATTATTTCTATATATTTCGTAACCTAATAAATCTCTTGAATCTACTAGATATGTTCCTTCTGCCATCTGTTTTGAATGAGTAGCTTGGCTACCATTATTAAGACTTAATGAGCCACATTCCTCAACACATTCATCACTTTGATCACCATTAGTTGTCCCTGCACAATCACAACCATCACAAATCCAATAAGAACAAGAAAAATTAACTCCATATTGTGCATTAACACCATCACAAAATCCATCTCCAATCCAAGAATCTGCTAAAGTAGCTGTAAAGCATACTCCAGAACAATCAATAAATCCAGCTTCGCCATATGCTGTAATACACTCATCTCCAATACCTATAGCACTAGGAGGAGTCTCCCAATCTAAAAGTACTTCTAAACCATTTTCAACAGCTGTTAAATTTTGTGGTTCCTCTAAATATATTTCTAAGGTTGTTGCACACACAGTATTTGATAAATCAGATTCTCCTGTCATGCCATATACAGAAACATTATAACAATATTCTGTTGATTGAGCTAACCCTTGATCGACATAGTTAGTAGATGCTGAAGTCCCAATAAAATCACCATCTCTGTATATTCTATAACCAGTAACTTCAACAGAATTATCATTAATATCTTCCCATGAAAGATTAATTTCACCAAAAGAACCAAGAGCTGATAAATTTTCAACAGGTAAAATTGGAGGGGGATCTTCACCTAATACTTCTATATTTCCATTTATAACTTCATATTCAATTGCTCCACCAAACAAATCTGATAATACAGAACTATCCTGATTTAATGATAATTCAATATTTGATGTATAAATGCCTGTAGATTGATAGCTTAACTCTAAAATACTACCAGAGCCAGATGAAAGACCAACTCCTGTTAAATCAAATGCAACAATAATAACAGATCCATCAGCTTGTTCATTAAAACTAACATTAAATGCTGATGTTCTATCAGTTGTTACTACATCAATAAAATAACCTTGATTAGGGAAATCAACAACCTGTAATTGAAATCCTCCAATTGAATTTTCATTGGCTAAATTAACTTCTATATTTGCAATATCACCTGAATTAATTTGAGTATCTGTGAAAGTTATCTGAGCACCAAATAAAGATGTATTAAAAATAAATAATAAAAATAATATTTTTTTTCTGTACCTAAACATATATATATTCCTTCAATTCTAGTTTATAATCCTAATCCAATTTAACATCTAAATATTAACTTGTCAAATAAGTTTAAAGTTAATTTAATTTTAATTAGATTTAGATACTAGCATCATGTTAAAAAAAATATTATTAATATTATTATTTTCAAATATTTACTCACAATTTGGAGAGGTAAATGTTACCTATGAATATAATCAAAGATTAATTAAAGATAATAAAATATATATCCTTGAAGAATTTAATCAACTTATAAAAAATTATTTTGAAATTTCTACTTTCAGTTCCGAATATAATGATTTAAATATCCCCATTAAAGTTCATGTCATATATGAAAAAATTCATTTTAATGGAGAAAACGATTTTAATAAAATCTCTTGTCAATTATTCTTAACAAACCAAACAGATCAATATTATTTTTCTAAAAACATAGCTTTCCCCTACTATGATGGTAAAACAATTTATCATAACCCAACATTCTTTGATCCTTTAAGTTCATTTTTTGATTATTATGCCTATTTATTTATTGCTGGAGAATTAGATAGTTATGAATTATATCTAGGAGGTCCTTATTATCAAAAATGTCTTAATATTTGCAATATAGCAATAGATTCAGGGCACTCATCTTTATGGGGTATTTTACAAGATGATATAAAAGAAATAAAAGATAATGAAGAACTTAGAATCGCACGATACAATTTCTACTACTGTTTAGATATGATAAATTCTGATGAAATAAATATTGATTTTTTAAAAAGTAAAATGACAATATTTATAGATAATATTAAATCAATATATGATAAATTTGGATATGATAAAAACACACTGAAATTCATTAATGCATTCCATATTGAAATTGCAGATTTATTACATTTGTTAAATATGAAAAATGAATTAGAATTTTTAGTCAATTTTGATAAAAAAAATAAGACTATATATGAAAGCTATCTAAAATGATTCAAACAAAACATTTAATTATGAGCATTTTATTAATAATAAATTTATGCTTTGGTGATAAAACATCAACTGAAATTCAAGAAGATATTAATAGTAGAAACAATGAATTAGAGATGCTTAAAAATGAAATCAATAGATATGAAGTATTAATAAATGAAAAATCAAAAGAAGAAGAATTAAACAATGAAGTTATAACTCAAATAAATAAAAAAATAGAATTAACAGAAAAACTTATAAAAAGACTTACTGATGAAGAAAATTACCTTTCAAAACAAATATATAAAACAAAAGAAAGTATAGAAAAACAAGAAAAAGAATTGTTTGTTCTTAAGAACCAATTAAAAAATAGATTAAGGTATTTGTACAAATAT
>CAYVBB010000057.1:0-8064 GCA_964448515.1 uncultured bacterium
GGTTAGCACACCCAAAATTATATCGAAAAAAAGATAAAAAAGAATTATTAGATGCAAATTTTTTAGTTAGTTGGAATAATGTAAAAAATATTATGCATTATCCAAATAGAGAAGGTTATGATTTTCCTTCTGAATTTGATAAAGATATAGGATTTAAAACAACTAAGGATAAAAAATGAAAGTTGGATATATAAAAGAATGGAATGAATTGAAAGGTTGGGGTTTTATTGAATGTGAGGATGAAGATCAAGATTATTTTTTCCATGTATCAAAAGTTAGACCAGGTTTGAAAATTAGAGAAGGTATGGAAGTTAAGTTTGATTCTACTATTACACAGCGTGGTGATGAAGCTGAAAATGTTTCACATATTTAATGACAGACAAATCTCTAGATGTTGATAATTCATTATTTTGGGATAATAAATACAAAAGAAATGAATTTTCTTGGGATATAGGAGAACCAACTCCTTATTTTGTAAATTGGTCTTAATCAATTAAAAATTAAATATCTATAAATATATTTATTCCCGGATGTGGAATAAGTCAAGATGTTTTATACTTATCTTAATGTGGTTTTAATATTTACGCATGTGACTTTTCTGCTACTGCAATCAAAACTCTTTCTATTTATAATAAAGAGAATAATACAAATATAAAGCTAATACATAGTGATTTTTTTAATTTAAATGATAAATATAGTAATTTCTTTGATTATATATTAGAATACACTTTTTACTGTGCTATCAATCCAAATAAAAGATTATTGTATGTTCAAAATTGCAATCAATTACTAAAAAACCAAGGAATGCTTATTGGTATTATGCTACCAATAGGTAATGAGAATGTTGCTTCAAACCCTCCATATGAAGTTACTTTAAAAGAACTTGAAGATAACTTTTCATCTTATTTTATTTTAGAGAAACTTTATCCTAATAATCTAAGTATACAAAAAAGAGAAGGTATTGAGTATATAGTGAAATATAAAAAAATAATTCCTAATGTATAAATATATAATAAAAGATATAAAGTTTTTTGGATATCATGGTCTATATAAAGAAGAAAAAGAAAGTGGGCAGGATTTTTTTATAACTGTTTCATATGAAATTCAAAATAGTAATGATATTAAAGATAATATTAAAGATGTTTTAGATTATTCACTCATTGTAAAACACACTAAATTTATATTTAATTCCAAAAGATATGTTTTAATGGAAAATTTAAGTAAAGATATTTATGATTATTTAAAATCTAAGTTTCCTGTCTATAACTTATCAATTGAAATTAAAAAAAATAATCCAACTTTAGAAGATAAGATAGAATATATATCAACGATTTATGATGGATAATTTTTCATATTTATCAATAGGTACAAACAGTGGTGATAGAATGAATAATATAAAACATTTATTCAAAGAGTTTGAAAATTGTGATGTTAATATTTTAAGTATTTCATCTATATATGAGTCAGAACCTTTAAATTCATTAAGTAATAAAAATTTTTATAACTTGGTAATTAAAGTTGAAACAACTTTAGATCTCTTAAATTTTTTTAGTTTTACAAAATCTATTGAAATAAAAATGGGAAGAGAAGTTAAAAACAACTCAGATATACCAAGAGTTATAGATATTGATATACTTGTTTTTAATAATGATATTTATAATTCTGAATTTTTAATAGTACCACATTCAAGAATTCATGAGAGAAAATTTGTTTTGTTACCATGGGCAGAAATATCAGATAAATATATATTACCAAGATATAATAAATCTGTTAATTATTTATTGAATAATGTTAAAGATACATCTAAAATTTGTAAATTAGATACTACGTTATGAAAATAAATTATCATATTACAGTTGAAGGCAGTATAGGAGTTGGAAAAACTAGCTTGGCTAAGATTTTATCTGAGGAATTCCAGGCGCAATTAATTTTAGAAAAATTTGAAGAAAATCCTTTTTTGTCAGAATTTTATAAAAATTCAAAGCAGTATGCTTTTCAAACACAATTATTTTTTTTATTATCTAGATATAAACAGCAGGATGAATTCAAACAAACAGACTTGTTTAATAAGTATGTAGTTTCTGACTATATGTTCATGAAAGATCGGATATTTGCTGCTTTAAATCTTGATGATAAGGAAATGAATTTATATAATTCAATTGCAACTATTCTTGAAAAAAATATTGTTTTTCCTGATCTAATAATTTTTTTGCAATCTGAAACCTCCAGATTAATGGATAATATTAAGCAAAGAGGTAGATTATATGAGAACAATATGGATTGGAATTATATTGATTCTTTAAATCAAATGTATAATGAATACTTTTTTAGATATAATAAATCACCATTATTAATTATAAATACAAATGACATTGACTTTGTTAATAATAAAAATGATTTAAAAGAAATATTAAATGTCATTAGAAGTCCAATAAAAGGTACAAGATTCAAATATAAACATATTAAAATTTTTATATTATTTATTTTCTTTTATTTACTTAGTATAATATTTAAAAATTTATTTTTTCAAAAAAAATCTAACAATAAAGAATCAAATATAATTGATGCTGAATTTGAAGAAGTTGAATGAAAGCAGTTAGAATTCATACTCATGGCTCTCTTGATGTATTGAAATATGAAGATTTAGATGAACCTGTATGTAATTCTGATAATATTAAAGTTAAAATAAAAGCTTCAGCATTAAACCATTTAGATATATGGGTAAGAAATGGAATTCCTGGAATTAATATTCCATTACCATTAACAATGGGTTCTGATGGCTCAGGTGAGATTGTTGAAATTGGTAACAATATTAGTGAATTCAAAATTGGAGATAATATAGTTATTCAACCAGGGACATTCCCAAATAAGTGTAAAACTGTTTTAGATGGTAAAGAAAATTATTCTCATAATTATGGAATATTAGGTGAAACTGAAAATGGAATTCAATCAGAATTTGTAATATTACAATCAAAAAATATACATCTAATGCCAGATCATTTATCATTCGAAGAAGCTTCCTCAATGCAGCTTGTTTTTATGACTTCTTATCAAATGCTCGTTAAAAGAGCTAAGTTAAAAGAGAATGAATTTGTATTAATTTATGGAGCAACATCTGGTGTTGGTTCTGCTGCTATTCAAATAGCAAAAGATATCAATGCTAAAATAATAACAACTGTTGGTAATAAAGATAAGTTTAATTATGCTTATGATATGGGTGCTGATTTTGTTCTTGATCATTCAAAACCATATACTTCAATTATAAAAGATATCACTAATGGTAAAGGTGTTGATGTTGTATTTGAGCATATTGGTCCAATAACTTGGGATAGTAGCTTAAAAGTACTAAATAAAGGTGGAAGATTAGTTACTTGCGGTTCAACAACAGGCCCTAAAGTATCAATTGATTTACGTTATTTATTTTCTAAACAACAAGAGATTATTGGTTCAACTATGTCTGATATAGATTCTTTTAATTCAGTTATGAAAAAGATAAATGATAAAATTTATAAACCGTTTGTAGATGAAATATTTAGATTTAAAGATGTAAAAAAAGCACATGCTTATTTAGAAGATAGAAAACAATATGGTAAGATTATTTTAATTCCTTAATTATGAAACATATAAAAGATTTAAATATTAATAATAAAACGTTATTGATTCGATTTGATTATAACGTCCCTATAGAGAATAATATTATAATGAATGATTTTAGAATTAAGTCAACTTTTAAAACAATTGATTATTGTTTATCTAAAAACGCATCAATTGTTATAATGAGTCATCTTGGAAGACCAAATGGTATAGATAAAAATTTTTCATTAAAACCTATTTATAAATATTTAAAAAAACATTATAATAAAAAAATATTTTTTTCAGAAGATTGCGTAAGCCCTGAATCTATAAAAATTTCTAAAAATTTAAAACAAAGTGAAATTCATATACTTGAAAATTTAAGATTTTATGAACAAGAAACCTATAATGATGATAGTTTTTCAAATAAATTATCAAAACATGCTGATATATATGTATGCGATTCATTTGGTACCTCACATCGTGAACACTCTTCAAATTCCAAAATATTAAAATTTTTTAAATATAAATGCATTGGTTTTTTAATGTCTAAAGAAATAGAATATTTAAATATTCATTCTTCTAATAGAATTGGAGTTATTATTGGTGGTGCAAAAATTTCTACAAAAATTAAAATGATCAATCATTTTTTAAATAAATCTGATATTATTTTTATTGGTGGTGCAATGCTTTTTACATTTCTAAAATCACAAAATATTAATATAGGATTAAGTAAAGTTGAAGATGATATGTTAGACTCAGCTAATGATATAATAAATAAAGCTAAAGAAATGAATAAAAAAATATTGTTTCCAATAGATCTTGTTTGCACAAGAGATAAAATAGATTCAAATGAAATTTTTGTAAAGTCCGTTGATAATCTAGATGATAAAGATATTGGTTTAGATATTGGTCCTAAAACAGTAAAATTATTTATGAAAAATATTCAGAATTTAAAGACTATAATATGGAACGGTCCACTAGGTTATTTTGAAAATAAAGACTTTTCTAAAGGAACAATTGAAATCTCAAAATTTTTAAAAACAATAAAGAATATATCTACTATTATAGGAGGAGGTGATACTGTTTCCGCTATAGAATTATATGATAATATTGAAGGATATACTCATGTATCAACAGGTGGTGGAGCGTCATTAAAATTATTAAGTGGAGAAAAATTAAATTTAACTAAATCCTGGGAGTTGTATTCAAATGAATAAATATTGTATTGCAAATTGGAAAATGTATATGGATAAGTCAAAAATAGATTCATATTTTAAAAATATTTCAGGAAGAGAGTTTGATTCAGATTGTAATATTGTAATTTGTCCTTCTTCAGTGCATATTAATTATGTTAATGAAATAATTAAAAATAATCCTTCTATAAACATTGGAGCTCAAGATGTTTCTGAGTTTGAACCTGGTGCATACACAGGAGAAAATTCATTGAATATGCTTATTGAAGCTAATTGTGATTATTGTATAATCGGTCATTCTGAAAGAAGACAGCTCTTTTCTGAAACTGATTCTAATATTAATAATAAATTAAGATTATTGAATCAATCTAATATAATACCAATTATTTGTATAGGTGAAACACTTGAAGAGAATGAATCTGGAATTGCCAGAGCTGTATTAGAAAATCAGTTAAAAAGAATATTTAATAATATAGATTTAAATAAAGCTAAAGATTGCATAGTTGCATACGAACCAATTTGGGCAATTGGGACAGGAAAATCTGCTGATGTAGAAACTATCTATTCTGTACATAAGTTTTTAAAAAATATTATTAATGAAATTAATACAAATAATTGTAATATATGCCTATTGTATGGAGGCAGTGTTAATGAAGATAATGCTGCTAAAATATTAGAAATTAATGAAGTTGATGGTTTTTTAATAGGTTCAGCATCTATAATAGCTGATAAATTTTATAATATTTATAACAAATTTTAAGGAGAAGTTAAATTGAACGCTTTATACTATATAATATTAGTCTTATTTGTTTTAGTTTGTTTTTTATTGGTAAGCATTATACTTATGCAATCAAGTAAAACAGGTGGGATGGGTAGCGCTATGACAGGCAATGTATTAAATTCAGCATTTGGTGGTGAAGCAGCTGATAAACTGCTTGTTCGTACAACAGCAATTTTAGCAGCTCTTTTTATGATTTTTGCTATAACTTTAAATGTGATTTCAACTCCTGGTTCTATCAATGTGTCAACATCAACAAGTGATCCAATATTAGATAGAAATAAACTTGAGGATATTGCGCCAGTTATTAATGTTCCAGTACAAGTTGAAGAAACAAAAAAAGACTCACTTTAGTAATTAAAGCTGAAGTGGTGGAACTGGTATACACGCTGTCTTGAGGGGGCAGTGAGAATATTTCTCGTGTGGGTTCAAATCCCGCCTTCAGCACAAAAAAGGAGATTGTTTTGAAAAAAATATTTTCATTATTATTTATATTAAATTCAATTTTGATTTCTAGCGTATCATTTGATGACGTTGAAACATTATTTATTTCTGATAGTATTATTGAAGCTCAGTCTATGCTTGATTTAATAGAAGAGAAAGATGAGAAGTTTTATTATTTGTCTTATCAAATTTATTTTAAGTTAGATGATTTGAATAATGCAAACAAAAGCTTGCAATTAGCTATGAAAGATAATCCTGATAAATATGCTGATGAAGGAGCCTTGCTTGGTGAACTTATTAATGATTTGAAGAATGTAAGTAAAACTTTATCAAGTGGTTTTGTTTTAGAAGCTATTGAAGAATCTGAGGTGTTACTTAAGAAGTATAAAAATAATTCAATTGTATATTATAGATTAGGTTATGCTTATAAAGAGAATAAAGATTATGATAATGCAATTGTTAATTTTAATAGAGCAAAAGAGTTAAATCCATACAATTCGTTATATCAGGATGAAATTACATATATAGCTAATTTAGAAATACTAAAAGGTAAGGAAGCTTACGATGTTAAAGATTATCAAACTGCTTTAGAACATTTTAATAAAGCTTTATCTTACGATCCTAAAAACACATCAGCAATGTTTAGAATTGGTAATATATATTATGCAATCAAAGATTATGTAAAAGCTGCTGAAGTTTTAGAACAAGGAGTAAAATTACAGCCTAAGAATTATAAAGTTCTATATATGATATCTAAATGTTATATAGCAATTGATGATAGTGATAAAGCATTATCTTTTTTAGATAAAGCAATTGATATTAAACCAGATTATACAAAAGCATTTTTTGAGAAAGCTAAATTATATAAATCAAAAGGTGATATCGATACAACTGTAAGTATTTTAAATGAGCTAATTGATCTAGATTCTGGATATTATAGAGCATATGAATTGTTAATGGATTTGGAAATAGGTGCATCTAATCTTGATAATGCAATATCATATGCTAATAAAGCTTTAAAAGCTAGTCCGGATGCTTATACTATCTTAGCTAGGCTTGCATCAGTTTATAACGAAAAATTAGATTATAATAAGGCTAAAGATAATGCAAAGTTGAGCCTTAAAAATAAAAGAAATTATGTACCGGCTTTATTTGAACTTGGTATTGCTGAAATGAATTTATGTAATAAGCTGGCTGCAAAAGATGCTTTTACTAAATGTAAAAGAGATAGAAACTACAGAAAAACTGCTAATAACTACTTAAAAACAGAAAACTTCGATTATTATACAAAACATTGTGAATAATTTTATTGTTACAAGGTTATGATAAAATCTGTTATCTTCGATCTTGATAATACTTTACTTGATTTTATGAAAATGAAGTCTGTATCTATTAATGCTGCAGTAAAAGCAATGATAGATGTGGGAATGGATATAAATCAAGAAGAATCTGTTAATGAAATATTTACTATTTATGATACTAAGGGATATGAACATCAAGAAGTATTTAATGAATTTATTATAAATAAAATTGAAAAAATTAATTATAAATATCTAGCTGCAGCTATTGTTGAATATAAAAAAGCAAAAGAAATATCATTAAATCTTTATCCTGATGTTATCCCAACGCTAAATAAATTGTTGAACATGAATTTAAAGCTAGGTATAGTTTCAGATGCTCCAAGTAGAGAAGCATGGATGAGATTATATTCATTAGAATTGCATAATTTTTTCGAAGATGTAGTTACATTTAATGATACGGGAGTATACAAACCAGCCAAAGAACCCTTTATTAGAATTTCAGAGAAACTTAATGCTAATTTAGAAGAATGTATGATGATTGGTGATTGGCCAGAAAGAGATATTAAGGGTGCAGGTCAACTAGGCATGAAGACAGCTTTTGCAAAATATGGAAGCACTGAAGATATTCTAGACTCAGGTGCTGATTATGATTTAGATAGTTTATCTGAAATTGTTGATATAATTCATCAAATAAATAAATAACGATGTTATCAATTGGTACAGATATTGTAAAAATTGATAGAATAAAATCCCTTTATAAAGACTCAAAATT
>CAYVBB010000058.1:0-5516 GCA_964448515.1 uncultured bacterium
GATATTGCTGATGCCCCATCTGGTCATATCTATTTTTCTTTTCTTCATCACTCAAAACAGAATAAGCTTCTGCTGCTTCTTTAAACTTTTCTTCTGATGATTTATCATCAGGGTTTTTATCTGGATGATACTTCATTGCTATTTTTCTATAAGCTTTTTTTATATCATTTGCATTAGCACTTTTATCAAGATTTAATATATCATAATAATCTCTCATAACTTATTCACTTACAACAACCTTTGCATGTCTTAATACTTTATCTTTATACATATATCCTTTTTCATACTCTTCAATAACAATATTTGAATCTTTTTTTGATTTTTTCATCATAATTGCTTCGTGAAATTCTGGATTAAAACTTTCATCTATAGAATTATAAGTTGCAATTTCTTTTAATTCAAGTAAATTAGCAATTTTAGATTTTATCATACTAAATCCATCAAAAATAGATTTGTTATTTTTCACATCTTTTAAATTTAATGTCCTATCAATATCATCTAATATTGGAAGCACTGATTTAAAGAAATCAAATCCTTCATATTTAATGAATTTTTCAATTTCATTATTTTTTCTTTTTTTATAATTATCAAACTCTGCTAGAAGTCTTACATGCTTATCTTCACTAATTTTAAGCTTATTTTTTAAATCACTTATATTTTGTTTTGATTTAGAAATTTTAGAAGTTGTTTTCTTTTTAACTGTTTTTTTAGATTTAGACTTATTTTTATTCATTGAAATCTGATTACTTTTTATAAATTTGATTAATTGATCTTGCGCTACTAATTAAACCAAGAAAACTTCCAAAAAACATATTAAATAAAAGAATGAATTTATAATTTGCTGAATTAAACTCATAATAAGGAAGTATTATATAAAGAGAGATGCTATCTAAAAGGAATAACATAATCAATGAAATAATTGAACCAAATAAACCAACTAAAACTCCATTGATAATATAAGGAGTTTTAACAAACAAATCATTTGCACCTAAAAGTTTAAGGACTTTAATCTCCTCTTTTTTTGAATGTATTACTAACAAAATTGTATTAGATACAAAGAAATAAGATACTACTATAATAAATAAGCCAATCAAGAAAGAAAAACTTAATAAGTTTCTAACTGAACGATCAAATTTTACAATGGCTTCTTCAGGGAAAATTGCATCTTCAACACCATCAAGATATTTTATTCCAGATGTAATTTTTAACATAGAATCATATGATCTATATTCATTTGAAACACCAAATATACCACCCATTGGAAGAGGGTTTTGACCAATAATATTTATAATATCTTCATTGAATTCTTCTTTAAATATATCAGATGCAGTATCTTTATCTATAAAAACACCATCTTCTATTCCATCAATCAATAAAATTTCATTGAAAATATTTAAAGAAGATTCTAGATTCAAATCGCTATCAAAAAAGACTTCAATTTTGTATTCATTTTTAAAATCTGAAGTAAATGATTCTAAATTTATATATAAATAATAAGATATTGATAATACTAATAAACTTATGCCAATAGTTAGCGATGAAATTATTGAAGGTATAAACGAGCGATACAATGTCTTAAATCCTTCTAGTATCAAATAAATAGCTTTATTTAAAAACATTAAACCATTCTTCCTTTACTTAATTCAATAAATTTTTTATTTCTTGGCTTAATTAAAGGGAAATTATGAGTAGACATTAAAACAGCAGAGCCATTTGATGTAAACATTTCTAATAAGTCCAAAATCTCATCAGAAATATTTGGATCTAAATTACCAGTTGGCTCATCAGCTAAAATTATTTTTGGATTATCAACTAATGCTCTTGCTATAGCAATACGTTGTTGCTCTCCTCCACTTAACTCTAATGGATATGATAACTCATAGTTAGACATATTTACTTTATTTAACGATTCTCTTACCATATTTTTAATATTTTTATCTGACATTCCTTGAATTCTTAAAGGTAACGCAACATTATCAAATACATTTCTATCATTTAATAATTTAAAATCTTGAAAAATCATACCAATTTTACTTCTTGTGTTAGAAATAGATAAATCACTATTTGAATTAGATATTTCTTTTTTATCAAGATATATTTTTCCTGAATCTATAAGGATATCCTTATAAATTGTTTTTAATATTGTTGATTTTCCTGCTCCAGTAGGTCCCATGATGAATACCAATTCACCAGACTTAACCTCAAAAGAGATATTGAAAATCCCAATATTTTTTTTATATGTAGCTGTTACATTATCAAATTTAATCATTAAATATCTACCTAATTATTGATATAAAAATTTAAATATATAAAAACAAAATATATACTAATAAATAATAAACCAAAATTTTTATTTATTTTTCTAAATACTAACAAAGAAATAACTAATAAGGATGTTAATAAAATCATATAATTATTATAAAAAACTAAATCATTATAATTAAAATACATACTCTTGAAAATACTCGATAATCCTATAGCAAAAACAATATTCGCAATATTAGAACCAATAATATTCCCAATTGAGACATCCATTTCATTTTTTAATATTGAATTAATTGATACTATTAACTCAGGTGCAGAAGTACCAAGAGCAACGACTGTCATACCAATTACTAAATCACTAACGCCTATTTGTAAAGCAATTCCAATTGACCCATCAATAAATAAATTAGAACCAAAATAAATTAACATAATTCCAATTATGATTTTAAAAATAGGAAATTCTGAAACAATAGCATCTACTTTTGATTCGTTATCATCAAAGAAATTAATAGAAAATATTAAATAAATAATAAACAAGAAAATTAGCATCAAACCATAATAAACAGATATAAAACCATTCCTTAATAAAAAATAAAATATAATAGTTAACAATGATAAAAATAATAAATGAATTCTTACTTTATAATCTTTTCCAAGATAAATATTTCTAAATAGAAGAAAAACACCTAATACTAAACTTATATTAGCAATATTTGAACCAACTATATTCCCAATTGCAATATCAGTTTTTCCACTAACATTAGCAATAATACTAACTACTATCTCGGGCAAACTAGTTCCTAAAGCAACAATAGTACTTCCAATAAAAATTTTAGACAAATTTAATTTATTTGCAATAACTATTGAATTATCAATTAACAATTCTGAACCAAAATACAGAAATATTCCACCAATAATAAAAATTAAATATGGATTAAAAAATATAGTTTCAAACATATATTTTTTCTTTCATTATATACTTTATAATCTTACTATTTAACATATTTTTTAAACTTTTAATTGATTTATTTAATATACTACTTCTTATTTTACTTGAAGATATATTAATATTAAATTTTTCTACAAACTGAATATTTCCTATTAAATCATCTCTAGATTTATTTTTATCTAATATATTTCTATTAAAACATAATATTTTAACTTCATTTAAAATAAAATTGTTTTTTTTCCATTTCTTTAAATTCACCAATTGATCATTTCCTATAATCATAGTTAAATCAGAATTTTTATAAATCTCCTTTAAATAATTAATTGTTAAATATGTATAATTATCCTTATTAGAGTTTCCTTCAAAATCACTAATTATAATTTTATTATCATTAAATAAAATTTTCAACATATCTTTCCTTTGTTTAAATGTTGCTATAGGATTAGATAGTTTATCTGGTGATTTTTTATTAGGAATTAAAATCAATTTATCACATTTATCTAAACAGTATTCAACAATTAATTTATGTCCTTTATGAGGGGGATCAAAAGTTCCTCCATAAAAAAATACTTTCATTTTAAAAAAGAAAGATAATATGATTCATCTTTATCTACCTCTAATGATTGAATTAAGCTAAGAACATCTTTATAATTTATATAATTCAAAAAATTATCTTTATGATTATCTAAATAAACCTCAGCTTCATCTATATCTTCTATACAAAAAATCAATGCTATATTTGTTAGAGCACTATTAACATACTCAGTGTCATAATAATCATTAATTATATTGTTATAATAAATAACTGCTGCATCTAGTTCTTCTAATTTTATATATAATCTCGCAGTATAAAAATCTTTTTTTGCCAATTTTGTTCTTAAATCTAATATCATAATTTCGATATCTTGTGTGTAATCTTTCATAGATTCTTTTTCAATAAAATATTGCAATTTTTCAATTGCTATATTTGTATCAGATTGGTCCTTATTATAATCTAATGATATATTGAAATAACATCTACATAGCATAAATTGAGATTTTTCAACAAGTTTATCTATAGAATCATTTCGTGTTAAATATTTATTATATTCAATAATTGACTGATTATAATTCTCTAAATAAAAATAACATTCAGCAATATAAAATTGAGCCAGGCCAGAATACTCAGAAAGAGGGTCATTAAATAAAATGTAATTTAATTCATCAATTGCTCTAGAATACTTTTCATCATCAATTAATTTTTTTACAAAATCTATTTTGTTAACTGAAGTATCATCTGATACAATATATGTACCACAATTTGAACACAATAATAGTAATATAATTAAATACAATTTAATTACCATACAATTGAAATTTCCAGACCATTTAATTTTATATTATTATCATAAAGTGGTTGTGTCATATAATTTATACTTGATTTATTACTAACTAAATTTACAATAAATGCATCAAGCATACTAATAGCATGATTAATAAAAATAAAGGTTAATGCATTCTCAGCTATGTCATAATTTTTATTTGCTTTATCTCTTAATTCATATTGATAATATATCTTATTATCAGAATAAGCATTTTCTGTATTATTTGTTAGTAATATATAACTACAACTACCATATTCATTACTAGTTGACTCATTACATTCACCATCACGAGTATCATCCCATCCTGCAAAAAATAAATCATATTTCCCTATTCCTTCATAAAAATGATGATCTTTGATAATTTCAGCAGAGCTTCCATCTTCATTTACAAATTCACTAGTTATACATTCTTGAAAATTATTAATAGCATCATTACATACTGTTTTATAAGTATTTTCAAACCAGTTATCACCATTAGAATTATTAGTTCTTCGTAAATATCCATCTAAATAAAATTCTATATGATGTGAATCATTCCAAGGATAAAAAAAATTGCCATCTGGGCCAAGCATTACTGAATTTACAGGATGACTAGGATTAGCAATTAAATTAATATCTCTAATCCATCTATCAAATTTCCAATGTTCATTAGCAAAATCTTTATATTGAGCTACAAATTCATCTCCTTTATTAAGATATTTAGAACGTTTAGACCAATTAATTATTTCAAATGATAGATAAGCAATACCTCTTTTATAATTTTTATTATAAAACTGTCCAAGACCAGGAATAATCGCAGATAAAGCAAAAGCTTTAAATGCATCATTATTCATCTTAACATCAACAGATTCTAGAATATCTTTATTATTAAAATTATTGCTCGATTTAGATTGAGCAAATGAAGATAATAGAAAAATTATAATAATATTTATAAACTT
>CAYVBB010000058.1:5526-8060 GCA_964448515.1 uncultured bacterium
GAGGCGTTGAGCCCATGCAATCTCCGTAGAATTCATTTGCTCTTTAGTAATGCGCAATTGGGATTCAATATTTTCATGCCCTGAGGCTTGGGCTAGTGAATACCACATATAAGCTTTAACTGTACTCAAAATAATCCTTAATTAAAATCAAATAAAATCTTCAAATACTGTTTTCCTTTATTTTCCCATGGATCAGATAAAGGAATATGATATTCATAAGTCAAAGCAGTTGGATACGAATAAAATGAATATCCTAACAATTTAATTTCTATACCCATTGAATACTTATATGCATTATATCTTTCCTTTAAATCTATAATGTTTTTACCATTTTCAGTAAAATTATTATCATCATAATTTGCATATATATCTGGATATAAATAAGATTCAATATAATCTGGTATAATATTATTGTTATCTAGTGCATCTACATAATTAGATAAATCTAAAAATTCTTGAATACTATTATAAGTATATCCATTAGAAACAACTTGAATATTTTCAAAATCATTTAAAATATCATTAGACATTTGACTGATATCATAACCCACATTACTTACCATAATTTTACCCATATATGATTTCCCAAATTGATATTTTAAACCAAATGCTAAACTATTTAAATACATATGACCAACTTTAATCGCTTTTTCATTAAATATTGGAAAATTAATATTATTTGATACTATTATTTGTCTAGGACCTTGAAGTGTCGGTTCATAAAATGTATATCCTTGTAAACCAATAAGCCCACCCCCAAAAAAGTATAAAAAATCATCAACATTATAATTTGATAAATGAAAATATTTAAAATTATTAGTCAAGGAAATATTATACTTTGAATTTATAAGCCAGTGATTTGATAAGTCTACTTTATACCTAAACGTATTATGTGAATTTAATGATTCAATAAAACCACCATAATCCTGATTAACTTTAAATTCTTCAAATATAGAGTTTGATTCATATGAAATGGATGTATTTATATTAAAACCACTCTTAGGTACCATATTAAATAGATAATGAGGTTTTCTACCTTCATAATCATATTCAAACGTTATAATATGCCCTCTATAATAATCATACGCACCTTTTCCATATATTGTATTTGTATTTGTTCCATTAAAATCATACTCTTGGATTTGAGTTGCATTATAAAACTGTCTATATTTAGAATATGTATATTTCAACCAAAATTTATGATCTTTAACTATAAATCTATTACCTATATCAGCTGAAAATAATTGATATTTATAATTTACATCCCAATTAATACTTGGTATAACTTCTCCATTTACGTTTATATATGCATGAGTTCTTGATTTATTTCTTGTTATCCAGTAAAAATTGAAGAAATAACTACTTTTATATTGGTTATTATCAAATAATAAAATTAAATCTATATCTTTATTTGCATTAAGACTAAAGCCACTTAAAATAGAACTTTTATTTAAAAAATCATTATCAAATAAATAAATTCCAGGTTTAAATGTATTATAATCATATGTTAATCTAGGCATTATAAAAGGACCTGACATAGTTTGATTGTATGATTTTAAATTTAATGTTTCATCATTTATCAAACTAGATGCAACCGATATTTTCTCAGATATAGGTTTTATATAATAATTACTTTCTTGATTAAAAGTATTAAAATCTGATCTATCATTATTAAAATTAGAATCACCAATTTTATCAACATTTATATTCTTTTTATTTAAAATAGCAATTTTATAAGATCCATTTTCATATATACTAAAAGCAATTTCACCATCTGAAGATATATCTGGCATAAATGCTCCACCTATTACATTTGATAAATAGGATATATTATCTTCATCTTTTAAAATAAGATTAAAAATACCATACTTATCATCTACATAAATAAATTTATTATCACTAGAAAAAACAGGATCTCTATTATCCCAATTATTTATAATAAACTCATCTATCTCTTTAGTCCATTTATTTAAAGAATATAATTTTCTGCTATGATTTACAACTGCATCAAAAACAATCAAACTATCATTACTAGTGATTGAAAAAATTTGAGTTCCATCATCAAAATCAGTAATTTTCTCATAATTAGAATAATCAATATTACCTTTAAATATATTGGAAGTTCCATCATATGTATTAATTGCATATATTTTATTATCTTTATTATCAAAATATGGTGAATACAATCTTAATCCGTTTGTTAATCTTTTTTGTTTTTTTTCATTTAAATTATAGCTATATAAATCAAAAAATTTAGAACCATCTTTATTTGGTTTACTAATTTTTGAATAAACAAGTAAAGAATCACTAACCCATGTTGGGCTAGTCTTAATACCCCCTGCAATTTTTTTTGATGTGGAGTCTTCTAAATTATATATATATAAATCTGTCTGACTGAAATAATCATTATCTTTATTTGATAAGTAAGCAATTGTAGAACCATCAAATGACCAGATGGGATGAATATTTGTGGTTCCTTTATCTTGAATTATACTATAATTTTTTTCTTTCTGATCTATATTTTTTAGTTGTTC
>CAYVBB010000059.1:0-8052 GCA_964448515.1 uncultured bacterium
TGGGAGTCGTTGGTATTATTTATCCATGGAATTATCCTCTTTCTACTCCAATGAAAGGTACTATTGAAGGATTGCTTGCAGGCAACAATATTGTTTTAAAACCATCAGAGTTTACTCCCCTTACAATGAAAATTATAAAAAAACTATGGGATGAAAACATAGAATATAAAAATGCATTTCAAATTGTAAACGGTTTAGGTGATGTTGGTTCAATATTAGTTCAATCTAATTCTACTGATGTTATTAGTTTTACAGGAAGCACAGAAGTGGGACTTCAAATTGCTAAAATTTGTTCTTCAACTTTAAAACCCTGTATTTTAGAACTAGGTGGTAAAGATCCCATGATTATTTTAAAAGATGCTTCAATAAAAAGATCTGTAGAGTCCGCATTATATGCTGGATTATTTAATGCTGGCCAAACATGTATTTCTACGGAGGAAGTTTATGTAGAAGAAAATATAGTTGATAAGTTTGTTTCTAAATTATCTGTTAGAATTAAAGATATTAAATCAGGAGATGATGTTAATGATGATTTAGGACCAATAATTACACCTGAAACTAAACAAAAAATTAATGAGCATATTGATGAAGTAAAAGATTCTTGTCAAATTTATTCTGGTATTAATAATGGGGGAGAAAAATATATTGCCCCAACTATTGTAATAGATCCTCCTGATTCATCAAGAATAGTTAATGAAGAAACATTTGGCCCAGTAATGTCAATTAGACCATTTAAGACTGAAAATGAGCTGATTGAAAAAATTCACAAAACTGGTTATGGTCTTTCTTCTAGTATTTTTGGTAAAAATAATACAAGAATTAATAGAATAATTAAAAGAATGAAAACTGGAAATGTTAATGTTAATGATGCTATGACAAGTTATATTATTCCAACACTTCCATATGGTGGAGAAGGAATAAGTGGAATAGGTAAACAACATGGTGTTGAAGGATTAAGATCTTTTTGTAGAGTTAAAAGTATAGTTGTAAATAGATTTAATTTTATAGATGAAATTGGTTGGTGGGGACGTTCAAAAATTGTTGAAAGAGCACTTGAAAAACTTGTTAAATTATTGTTCAGATAGAATTATTAAATTAAGAAATGGAGTAATTGAGAAATGGAAAAAAATCTAATATTATTACCCTCTATTGCTATGATAATTTTAACATTATTTTTATATGTTAAAAATTATTTTGATAATATAAATGCAGCAAAAGCAAAAGTTATAAAATTAAGTTATTTTAAAACATATACAGGTGAAGTGCCTAATCATGTAACTGTTTCAAGACAGACACTTAAGAATCAATTTGAATTGCCAATCTTCTTTTATTTTTTAATAGCTACTATATTAGCGTTTGATAAAGTTTCTCAATTAGATATTATATTTGCTTGGATATTTGTGGTATCTAGATATTTACATTGTTATATCAGATTAAATTCTAATTATGTTCCAAATAGAGCCAAAGTTTTTACATTCGGAATGCTTGTATTAGTAGTTTGGTGGATTATTTTCTTAGTTAATGTGTTATAATTTTATATTTTATATTTGTAGATTACATTTATGAAAAAGTATAGTTGGTTTATGGTAATATCATTATCAATAATTCCACTTATTGGAATTATTGGGACAAGCCTTTATGTTTATTTTTATGGTATAGTTTGGCAAGAGCCTGTATTAATGGTTATAGGTTGGTTATTATCAGGCATGGGAATAACATTTGGTTACCATAGATTATTTGCTCATAAAAGTTTTAAAGCACATCCTTTAATACAGTTTGTAGCTATGCTTTGTGGTTCAGCAGCTCTCCAAAATAATATTATTAAATGGTGTTCTGATCATCGATTACACCATAAAAAATTAGATACAAAAGATGACCCCTATAGTATTAAAGAAGGTTTTTTCCATGCACATATAGGATGGATAATTGAAGATAAACCTCAAATTGTAAAAGGAGTTAATGATTTGAAAAATAATTCCATTGTTAAATTTCAATATAGATATTATTGGACAATCGCAATTGGTCTTTCATTTATTTTACCATTTTTAATTGGATTTTATTATGGTCGTCCTTTAGGAGGTTTATTATGGGGAGGTTTTCTTAGATTAACTTTAGTACATCATTTTACTTTTTTTATTAATTCACTTTGTCATTATGCTGGTAAACGTCCATTTGATTCTAATACTTCTGCAAGAGACTCGTGGTGGGTTGCATATTTAACATTTGGTGAAGGTTTTCATAATTTTCATCATAAGTTTCAGAATGATTATCGAAATGGTATTAGATGGTATGATTTTGATCCTAGCAAGTGGATGATTAAATTTTTGTCATTTTTTAAACTTACAAAAGATATAAGGACAGTTGCTGATTATAAAATTTTAAATGCGCGATTTGCTACTATAAAAAATAAATTAAACTTTTTTTTACCTAAAACTCCTGTAAAAATTAAAAAAACATATCAACAAAAAATTGATTTAGTACAAAACAAAGCAAATGAGGCTTATAAAAATTGGACTAAATTTGAAATTGATTTTAAAAGAATAAAACGTAAAGGTTTTAGAGATAAATTTCATGAAGAATCAATTTATTATAAAAGGAAGATGTTGAAGATAGAATATGAATCGATTGTAAATACATTTTCTGTACTATTAATAAGTCTTAAAAGTTATATATAAAGTGTAAACATTATTTTATTTATATATTTTAATTTTAAAGCCTCTTTTATTGAGGCTTTTTTATTTTATAAATTATAGCATGAAGCAATTCACTAATAATATTTTTTTAAATCTATTAAATTCTATATTTGGGTTTATAAAAAGTACAGCTAAAGCAATAAATCCTTGGGAAAATATAAAAGTACTTAATGCTAATGTTAAAAATGATATTTTAGCAGGTATAACTGTTGGAGTTATAGCACTGCCTTTGGCTCTTGCTTTTGGCGAAATATCTCAACTAGGACCAGTAGCCGGTATTTGGGGTGCAATAGCTGGGGGAGTTATTGGTGGGTTGTTTGGTGGGTGTATGTATGGAGTGAGTGGACCTACTGCACCTAAAGCGGCTCAAATAGCTGCCTTTATGGGTGCCTTTGTTATTGGAACTACAAATGAACCTGATTTAGTCGCTGCTTTTTCTATCATTTTTTTAAGTGGGTTATTTCTAGTTGGAATTTCCACAATGAGAATTTCACGATTTATTCATTATATTCCTTATTCTGTTGTAGCAGGTTTTATGTGTGGAATTGGTGTTATTGTGATTCTTACTCAAATTAATTCATTTTTAGGTTTGGAGGCAGAAAAAAATATTCATGATGTGATTAAAAATTTTGGCTATACAATTCAAAATATTAATATTGAAGCATTGTATGTTGCTATTCCATGTTTGTTTATATTGTTTTTATGGGAATTTGTTGAAAATAAATTTGAATTATTTCAAAATATTCCTTCACCTTTATTAGCATTAATTACAGGTACCAGTATTGCTTATTTTATGAATTTAGATATTCCTTATATCGGAGACAAAATGAGTAATGCATCAGAAATTCAAGTTTTTTCATTTTATTTTCCAGATTTATCTAGATTAAGTGAATTTATTATTCCCGCTTTAGCTCTAGCGGGTTTAGCAGTATTAGATAGTTTATTAAGTTGTGTTGTTGCAGATAATATGACGGGTACAAGACATAATAGTGATCGAGAAACTTTTGGACAGGGAATGGCAAATATGGCTGCGGGTCTTGTTGGTGGTGTAACAACTGCAACAGCTACAATGCGAACTGTTGCAAATATTAAATTTGGTGGTAAAACACCTTTGGCTTCAATTGTTCATGGGCTAACATTATTAGCTATATTATTAGGATTAGGATTTTTAGTATCAGCTGTTCCAACGGCATGTTTAGCTGCTATTTTATTTAAAGTAGGTATTGATATTTTAGATTATCGTATTCTTCCAGTTCTTAGAAAACTTCCTATTATAGATTTATTTATATTTATTATTGTTCTATTTGTGACAGTTTATGAAGATTTAATGATTGCAGTTGCTATAGGTATTATTATAGCTATAATCAAATCATTTAATGAATTAATTTTAATAATAAAATCAACCTATAAACACAAAATTATTCAATATTCAAACTTAGATCTTAATTTAAATGATCAGCAAAAAATAGATTTAAATAAGTTGTCAATTAGTATTTTGCAACTTAGAGGACCACTATTTTTTGGGTCAAAAGAGTCTTTGGTGGATATTTATAATAATGCTCCAAAACATAAAATATTAATTATAGATATGAGTTTTGTTACGATGACAGATTTGTCTGGTATATATTCATTAGAAGATCTTGTAAAAGGTGCACAATTAAAAGATATTATGGTTTTTGTATCAAGTGCAAATGAAGATGTAAAAAAAATCATGAAAAATGTTGGCTTTATTAAAAATATTGGTAAAGAATATTATAAAGATTCAACTGATATAGTTATTTATAAAATTTTAGAAAATAATAATTAGAATAGCATCTTTTATAGAGTTTATTTATGGTAGATTAGATTAGATGATAAAGAGCAAATTTAGAAACATTGCAATCATTGCGCATGTTGATCACGGTAAAACTACTTTAGTTGATGAGCTTTTAAAGCAAAGTGGAACATTTGAAGTTCATGAAACTGTTTCAGATAGAGTTATGGATTCTATGGATCTTGAAAAAGAACGTGGTATTACGATAACTGCAAAAAATACTTCTATATTTTATAATGATATAAAAATTAATATTGTAGATACACCTGGCCATGCTGATTTTGGGGGAGAAGTTGAGAGAAGCTTAAATCTAGTTGATGGTGTTTTATTATTAGTTGATTCTAGTGAGGGCCCGCTTCCTCAAACAAGATTTGTATTGCAGAAAGCATTAAATAAAGATCTTCCTATTATTCTTGTTATTAATAAAATAGATCGTTCTGATGCTCGTATTGATGAAGTTGTTAATGAAGTATATGATTTATTTATTGATTTAGATGCAAATGATGATCAAATTGAATTCCCAATCATTTATACAAATGCAAAAGATGGAGTTTCACATAAGGAATTAACTGATAATTCTAAAGATTTAACATCTCTATTCGAATTGATAATAGATACATTCCCTGGTCCTGAAGTTGAAGATGATCTTCATACTCAATTTCTTATTACAAATATTGATTATGATTCATATGTAGGTCAAATAGCTATTGGTAGATTAAATAATGGAGTGATTAAAAAAAATAATCGTTATAGTTTGTGTGGAAAAGATGAAATTAAATATGATCAGAAATTATCTGCTTGCTATACCTTTAATGGATTAAAAAAGGTTAAAGTAGATGAATTAGAATCAGGAGATATAATTGCTATAGCAGGTATCGAAGATATTAAAATTGGTGATACTGTATCTGATAATGAAGATCCCAAGCCTCTACCTAGAATATTAATAGATGAACCTACAGTTTCTATGTTTTTTCATGTAAACAATAGTCCTTTTGCAGGTAAAGAAGGAAAGTTTTTAACATCCCGAAATATAAGTGAGAGATTGTTTAGAGAAACTCTAAGTAATGTATCATTAAAAGTAAATAAAACAAGTGAAACAGATGTATTTGAAGTTTGTGGACGTGGAGAACTTCAGATGGCAATTCTTATTGAAACAATGAGAAGAGAAGGATATGAATTTATGGCATCTAAACCACGTGTAATTACTAAAGAAGAAAATGGAGTTACGCTAGAACCTGTAGAGTCAGTTTTTTTAGATCTTGAAGAAGAACATGTTGGAATTATAACCGAAAAACTATCAGCTAGAAAAGGTAGAATGGTTAATTTATATAATAATGGTTTTGGAAGAACAACTTTAGAATTTAAAGTTCCTTCCAGAGGTATGATTGGATTTAGAAATCAATTCTTAACAAATACTAAAGGTTCTGGAATTTTGAATACTTTATTTGATTCTTATGCTCCATGGTTTGGGAATATTCCTCAAAGAAATTCTGGAGTTATAGTAGCTGATAGACCAGGGAAAGTAACTCCTTATGCTTCTTTAGCTATGGTAGATAGAGGGGAATTGTTTGTAGATATTGGGGTAGAAGTGTATAAGGGAATGGTTGTTGGAGAAAGAAATAAACCTGGAGATTTAGATGTGAATATTGTTAGAGAGAAAAAACTAACAAATATGAGATCTGCAAGTAAAGATAATACAGTTGTTTTGCGTCCACCTCAAGTAATGTCATTGGACAAATGTATCGAATTCATAGCAGGAGATGAATTGATTGAAATTACTCCACAAAATTTAAGAATTAGAAAAATGGAGTTAGACATAAATAAAAGAATCTCTCTTAATAAGAAACAATAATTTATTTAAATGCCTCTTTTATAGAGGCTTCTTTGTTTTGTATATTTAATTATGAAATTTATTAATCAAAAATTTATACTACTAGTTTCTATATCTTTTAATTTTCTTTTATCTGAATCAAATCATACATCATGTATTGTTGATAATAATATAAGAGATATAGCTAGAAATGATTTTATCGAGCCCGAAATTATTGAAAGTGAAAATTTTGTAATTCACTTCACAGTATCTGAAACTGAATGCCAATTAATTAATGGAGAGTGTATTAGTTTGCAGTCTAACTATGGATATGCACAATCAATTATTGATCATGCAGAAGCTGCACTAATAAAATATTTAGAATATGGTTGGGAAAATATTCCTCCTGATTGTGATGAGTTAATAACTGATATAGAATCTCCTAATCATTGTATTCATTTTGGTGGAAATTCTAAATATGATATATATATATCAAATGAAGGTCCTGGAATGGTAGTTCCTGATAACCCATATCCTGTTGCTCCTTATTTAGGCGGCTATACAAGCTATATGAAGATTTCTACTTTAGCAAATAGTTACCAAACTCTACCATCTTGGAACTATCATGTTGTTGCACATGAGCTTCATCATTCAATTCAATTACGATATGGTTATTCTGTTTCAGGTGAATCTGGAAATTATATGCATAATGGTTGGTTTTTTGAGCAGACAGCTACCTATATGGAAAATGTAATTTATCCTAGTAGCTTTCATTTGCAAACAATGCTTGGGAATTGTGATGTTGTAACACCTTTAACATATCCAGAATATGGGATAGATTATCCAGCTGAAATCTATCCATATAGAAGCGCTTTATGGCAAAAATTTTTAGTTGAATCATTAGGTGATTCATCTATAGTTAGATATTTTTGGGAAGACTATGGAACTGAATATGCTAGTGGAAATCCCGTTTCACTTTTCCCTATTTACAATGATGCTATTGAATATGTAACTAGTGATAATAAATCTTTATCTAATGCATATGTTGATTATGGAATATGGAGATATTTTACTGGTGAAAGAAGTATCCCTAATAATTTTTTTAATGAATCATCAAATTATTGTTCAGCTTCAACTTTATCTGATTTTGAGAATACTTTTACTTTATCAACAAATAAGGGAGCAAGTTTATTTATTGAGTTGCCATCAGAAGATATGGATTTAATAGTGTCTGCAGATCACATGAATGATATTCAGTTATCTCATATTAAAATAAATCAAAATAATACTATAGATATAGTTTCTTTATCTTCCAATAATAATTCTTATGATTTAGATCTAAATGCTGAATATAATAATGTTCTTATTGCTACCTCAAATTATAATGATATTCAAAGTAGTGAAGTAGATTTTACTATATCAATAAATGATTTAGATATTCTGGGAGATATTAATCAAGATAGTATTTTAAATGTTCAAGATATAGTATTGATGATTAATATTATTCTATTAAATAATTATAATGTAATAGCAGATGTTAATGAGGATGGTTACGTTAATGTACTAGATGTTGTTGTGATGATTAATATTTTAGTAGGTGGGTTACCTTAAATTATATGAATAGAATTTATTTTATATTAATTTTTATGTTTTCATTAGTTATTAGTCAAGATTGTGAAACTGGTTTTATACCAATAAATGAACAATGTTATTTTGAGCAAGATATTAATATTTTA
>CAYVBB010000060.1:0-8047 GCA_964448515.1 uncultured bacterium
CCCTATATTACCTGGAGCAGTGTCAGGACATCCAATGTCTCTTAAGGTATGGGATAGTTCTGAAAATGTAGTTTATGATGTTACATATGATGCATCGAGTGGTAATGGTTCATTTAATGGATTATTTACTGTTGTAAGTGAAATATATTTATGTGAGATTCCTGATGGTGCATGTGACTGCGATGGTAATGTGCTAGATGAATGTGGAGTTTGTGGTGGAAATGGTATCTCTGATGGAGAATGTGATTGTGATGGAAATACTTTAGATGAATGTGGAATCTGTGGTGGTTCTGGAGTTGATGCAGATGAAGATGGTATATGTGATGATGTTGATGATTGTGTTGGTGAATATGATTCTTGTGGTCTTTGTAATGGTCCTGGTGAAGAAATTGAGTGTTGGGACGGTTCTTTTGTATGTGAAGAATTAGATTGTCCATTAGATTGTGATAATTGTCCTGAATGGGATTCTAATGGAGATGGTTATTTTGATGATATTAGTTTTTATCAAAATAGCGGATCAATCACATCTGCTGTTTATCTAGATGGATTAAATATTGGTAGTCCAAATGATTTATTAGGAGTGTTTGTTAATGATGAATTAAGAGGATTAGGTTTTCCAACAGAAGTTCCTTTTGGTCCGTTAGCAGGTACATATGAATTTTTAACTCTTATTTATAGTAATGAAGCATCAGGAGAGTTGGTTAATTTTAAATTTTATGATTATGAATCAGACCAAGTTTATGATATCTCTGAATCTGTAGATTTTGTTAGTGATATGATATTAGGATCAGTTATTGCTCCTTTTGTTATGAATGTAAATATTGGTATTGATATATCCTTAGGTATTCCAAGTGGATGGACTTGGATGTCATTATGTATATATAATGATGATATGACACTTAACTCAACATTCTCATCTATCGAAGGTAGTGCTGAGTTTATTAAGAATCAATCATCTTATGCTGATTATTATCCTGGTTTTGGATGGTTAGGTACATTAAGAGATATTAATAATGTTTATATTTATAAATTTAAAATGAATCATGATGATATTCTGTCTTTAAGTGGTATGCCAGTTGATGTTAATCAAGCTATATTTGATTTAGATTCTGGATTTAATTGGATAGGCTATACACCTCAAGTATCATTAGATGTAAATACAGCTTTATCTAATATACCTGCAGGTAATGCGCAGTTTATTAAAAATCAATCATCTTATGCAGATTATTATAGTGGTTTTGGTTGGTTCGGTACTTTAACAAATATGGATCCTTTATTAGGTTATATTCTTAAATTAAATAATGATACTCAATTCACTTATAACGAAGGAAATTTATCTAGAACAACCTCTGCAATTGTAGATTTATCTGATGAAAGATTTGGCTTGAATATTCATGATTATGAGCACAATGCTACAATTACATCTTCTTTATATATTGATGATACAAGAGTTGATAACTTTGATTATACGCTTGTAGCTTTTAATGGTTTATCCTGCGTTGGATATGCTGATGGTTTATATTTCCCTATTGATGGAAATATTATTTTCCCATTAATGGTTTATGGAAATGAAGAAGGTGCTAATTTAACGTTTAAATTATATGATAATATCTCAAATAATTATTTAGATATAGATAAGGAAATTACATTTACTCCTGATATGAGTTTAGGGAACGGTCTTAATCCTATTGAATTTCACAGTTTAGAAAATCCGGATAATTATGTGTTAAGCGCAGCTTATCCAAATCCGTTTAATCCAGTTGTTAATTTTGATCTAGAAATAGAAGGTTCACAGTATGTTGATGCTAGAGTATATAATCTTTCTGGTCAAGAAATTGCTGTATTACATGAAGGTGAAATGTCAGGATTTAATAAGATCAATTGGATGGCTGTTGATCAAGCAAGTGGAATTTATTTTATTCAAGTTTCTATTGATGGTCAAATAATTGCTAATAATAAAATAATTCTATTAAAATAAATTATATCTAAAAGTAATTGTTGAATATTTAAATCTTTAATAGATTTTATATATGAATAAATTTTTATTTACCACTTTATTAATATTAAACTTTCTATTCTCATATGAGAATTTATACTTAATGGAATTTGATAATATTTCCAGAGATTATAAATTAGATTCATTCTCTCAAAGTTTACCAACTTATATAATTAATAATTTTTCTAGTTTGGAATATTTAAATATTTTATATGCTCCAAAAATTATTCCTTCAATGTATGAAGAGAATTCAGATTTAAATAATGGTATTTTGATTAATGGTAGATTCTTATCATCTTATGATAATATTATTATTTCATTTGATGCTTTTGATGTTGATACGTGGGAGAAAAAAACATATCGTTCTTATTATTGTAAAACCAATGATAATGAGTGTATTGAGAAAGCCCTTAGAGTGTGCATAAATGAAAGTATTTTGCCTCTTTTTTGTCCTTTTTATGATTGCTCAGGGAAATGTAATGGTTCAGCTAAAGTTGATTGTCTTGGTGAGTGTAATGGTCAGGCAAAGCTTGATTGTGAAGGTACATGCAATGGAAATGCAGAACTAGATTGTAAGGGGACCTGCTGGGGTAGTGCAACATTAGATAATTGTGGAATATGTGATTATGATAGAGCTAATGATTGTATAGAAGATTGTAAAGGAGTTTGGGGAGGAGATTCATTCATTAATGAATGTGATGTTTGTATTTCTAAGGATATAGATGAATCTTCTGGAATGGATTGTTTAGGTGTTTGTGGAGGTGATGCTATTTTAGATTGTAATGGAGATTGTAATGGTACAGCTTTTATGAATGAATGCAATGTTTGTGTTTCAGGAAATACGAATAACTATGTTGATTTAGGTTTTGATTGTAATGGTATTTGTTTTGGTTCAACTTTGCTTGATGCTTGTGGAGTTTGTGGAGGTGATAATTCTTCATGTTCTGATTGTATGGGAAAACCAAACGGTGATGCAATTATTGATAATTGCGGAGAATGTGATTATGATACTTCTAATGATTGTATACAAGATTGCAATGGAGATTGGGGAGGATTAGCTTTTTTAAATGAATGTTCAGTGTGTGTAGGAGGTAAAACTAATTTCTCTATAGATAAGGGACTTGATTGCAATAATATTTGTTGGGGAAATGCTAAATTAGATGATTGTGGAGTTTGTGATGGAACAAATAATTGTTCAGAATCTGATATGACAAACCAAAATTCTAGTTTATATGGAGAATATAATTCTAAAAAAAATATAAAGAAAATTCATAGTGATATTGATCAAAGTTTTATGCCTAGATTTAAAAATATAAAAGATTATGGGAATATATCTGAAAATACTTCTTATCTGTTGAGAATGTTAGATGAGGTAAGAAATTCTCTGTATAATGTTGATATTTTAAATATTAAAAAAGAAACTGTTAATAATAAAGTTGATTTAACTATTCCTATTAAATATTCTATAAACAATGAGTTCATTTCTATGTTTAGTAATATTCCATATAAAAAGAAGGAAAATTCTAATGGAACAGTTATTTACGAAATAAATAAGGATTATTTTAATATTGATGAAGATTTAAATAATTATTTATCCTCAATGAATTATCAGATAATTCCTGTACTATTTTTAGTTAATTCGAATAATGATATAGAAAGAATTATTGTAGATTCATGGAGGAAAAGTAGTTATAATTTAAATACTATTCTAAGTAAGGGTATAAAAGTTGATTTTTCAGATAATTTTTCTCCGCTTGTTTCTATTACTCCTGGTAAAACTAGTATTCAATTTAATTTTCAATTAAATGTACTTCATAATGATTACGATTTATTGCTTAGTCAAGAGGATTATTTTGATTATCAATATATTTTAGTTGATTTTTTCTATTATAATAATTTAACAAGTGAATTAGATATATATTTGTTAAACTACAATAATGATTAAGCTCTTATTTATATTATTATCATTTAATTTATTTGCAGATTCTTTACCTAATGGTTTGTTAAAAGATTTAGATAAAAAAAAGGTTGATTTGCTTGAAGTTGTAGATGGCAATGCTACAGTCATTAATTTTTGGTTTTTAGCTTGTGAACCATGTAAAAAGGAAATGAAATATTTAAGTCAATATAATTCGAAGTATTCTAAATATGGATTTAAAGTTATAAGTATAAATACAGATAATGCTAGGACTCTAAATAAAGTTAAGCCTTTTGTAAATTCTCAAGGTTATTCATTTCCTGTATTATTGGATCCTAAATCATTATATTTTAGAAAGATTGGAGCTAAGTTATGTCCTTATCTTTTAGTGGTAAATAATAAGGGTCAAATAATAAATAGGCATTCTGGATATAACCCTGGTGATGAAATTAAATTAGAGCATGAGATTGTTTCTATGATTTATTCTGAAATTTCTTCAGATACTTCACTTACTGATTCAAGCATAATCAAAATCCTTGAAAAAGTTAAACCTTATAGATAGTCAAATTGATTAATATTAAAAACCTTTTAATTTTAATTTCAATTTCCTTCATTTTTTCTCAAAGTCAATCTATTATTTCTTATGAAATGAAAATGGCTAATGGAGAAGGGGATAGTAAGAATTTTTTTGAAAATTTAATTGATATAAATACATTTTTTGATAATGATTTGTATATATATACTCAATTTGAATACAGTGTTCCGCCTTTGTTAGGATCAAATAGTAATAATGTTAATGATATCCTTAATGTATTTTATGCACAGTATTCTAATGATAAGTATGATTTAACGGCAGGTAATTTATATTTATTACAAGGCATGGGCTTATCTTTGCATACTTTTCAAAATCAAGATATTGACTATGATAATAGTATTTATGGTATTGATATGAATTACCACCTAAATGATAGACTTGATATTTTTTCTGTTATAGGATATTCTAATATAAAATCTAGAATTAATCCAGCTGATGTAGATCATTCAATCTCAATAAAGAATAATATAGGAGTTTTGGGGTCTAGATTTTTTCATGATTTTTTTGAATTGCATTATTTAGTTATGGCTTATAATCAATTGTATGATTCTGAAGATCTAATTAATTTGATGAATTTATCAAATGATTTAGGAACTCATTTAAATAGTTTAAGTGATTATATTTTAAATGAAAATCCAGATTTTGAGATGAATAATTTAGAACATAATTTAGGGATAGGTTTTATGATTGGCCCTATTGATTTATATTTAGAGAAGTCATTGGTCTATTATAACGAATTATTATCAGAAAGAACAGATGGTTATAAAGACTATATGTCTATGTACATTAATTTGTTAGGATTTGATATTCTTTATGAATATAAAGATTACTCAACTACAATGTTATATAATGTATTTTCTAATCCCCCTGTTGTTTTTAAGGAACCTTCTTCAGCTTTAATAGGACGTAATTTGCATACAATTGATTTTAGTAATGAGTATGGTCATCAAATTGATATAAATAGAATATTTAATAATGATTTAAATCTTCTTATATCATATGCTTTTGCATTGCATCATAGAGAAGGTTATGATGATAGGAGTATATTTAATTCTAATACATATGATGATATGTCATTGTTAAGTGATTTGTTTCCTTATGAGCAATATTTTATTGAATTTAGTAATTGGTCTAAAAATGGAAAGTTATATTATAGAATCGGTTATGATTATTATTACGAGTCAACGTACGAAAAAACAATTGAAGCTAAAACAATTCCTATGCAATATGCATATAAATTTAAAGATGGTAATTCCTTAACTATATACGCGGAAGTACAAAATAAATTTGATAATCTATTAGAGAAAGAATATAATTATGTTTATTTAAGCCCTTCTTATAATCATTTTGGAAAATGGTCTTTAACATTCTTTTCTGATATTGATTTGAAGTATGATGATTCCTATGCTATAGATTATACTGTTAATCTTAATAATTCACAATTATCACTCTTCTTTGGATCACAGAAAGGTGGTTTGGTTTGTGCAAATGGTTCTTGTGTACAACAGCCAGACTTTGAAAATGGATTAAAAGTAACATTTAGGACTAGTTTTTAGGTTACATTTTGATACGTTATATTTAATTAATAATGATTATATTATTAATGTAGTGAAATATTGTATAATAATGGGAGGATTTATGAAAAAAATAGGTATTGGTATATTTTTTGTTTTATTTGGGCTTTCTTACTCTCAAACTTATTGTACTGGTGATCAAATAAGTTTAGATCATCAAAATTCTCCATTGACAGTTGGTGCAGGTTTTGAAGACTATAATGTTGGAGATAATCTCTATTTATCAGATTTCAATGGTGATTTAAATGGTGGTAGCTATTCAATAATTTTTGTTGAAATGAGTGCAAGTTGGTGAGGAACGTGCGTTTCTTTAGCACCATCAGTTGATGAGCTTGAACAACAATTCTCAGACTACAATGTTGAATTTTTAACTTCATATCAAGATGCAGGAACAAGTGATAGTGGTTCTTCAAATCTATCATCTTTAGGTTGGCAAAATTTAGGAATAGATGGAATTCCTCTTGTAATAGATCAAAACGCTAGTAGTATTAGTTTATTTGATTTATTACACGATTCATATAGTGCTTTCCCTACTTTTGCTGTAATTGATCATACGATGACATTAAGAGGGAAACCTTGGACATTAACTAGTAATTCTAATACAAGTTCTTGTGATGGAAGTAACGCTTATCTTGATGGATGGAGTGGTGGAAGTGTTGATGATTTTATTCAGCAACTTGTAGATGAGTGCGGGGTATTATGTGAGGATAACCCTGATGCAGATGAAGATGGGGTATTATCTGGAGAAGATAATTGTCCAAATGATTACAATCCTTCACAAACTGATAGTGATGGTGATAATATTGGCGATGAATGTGATGATTGTCATGATATGGCAGGGGATTTAAATGATGATTTAGTTATAGATGTTCTAGATGTAGTAAATCTTGTTAATATAATTTTAGTTGTAAATCAAAATCCTTCAGATTGTGAATTTTCAGATGCTGATTATAATAATGATTCTATTGTAAATATCCAGGATGTTATTTTAGTAATAACTAATATCTTAAATTAATTAAAATGAAATTATATTTTTTAATAATATGTTTTTTGATGTTTTCTTGTGATTTACCAAATGAGGCAGATGCTGATTGTAGTGGTATTAATATGGGCTCTGCTTTTATTGATGATTGTGGTAGATGTGTTGGAGAAAGCACAGGTTTTTTAGATGGACATGATAAAGATGATTGTGGCCAATGTTATGGTAATAATTCTTGCTTAGATGGACTTTGCACTGATAATACAGCAATAAATTATCATTCTGAATTACCAGATAATGCTGTTGCTGATAATTCAAAATGTATTTATGATATTTGTGAAACATTACCAACAAACGATGAATATCTTTGTAATGATAGTCAGATTAATTATCCTTATCAAGCAGGTGATCAAATAGGGTGTGATGATTTAGAAATTGGTTTGGATGTTTGTTTCCCTTCAGATTGTAATAATGATATTAGTTTGGGAGATTATTATGGAAAAGTCATTTGGTTAGAAATGACAAGTTCTTGGTGAAGTACATGTGTTTCTCATTTGCCGTCGGCAGATAATTTAATAGCAGAGTATCTTGATAACCCTAATTTTGCAGCAATATCAGTTTTAATGGATGTGGGATCACCATATTCTTGTGATGCATGGGGTAATTTTGGAAATAATAAATTACCTATTTTGATTAATGGTGGTTATTCTCTAACTTTCGGTAATCAAAATGGCTTGGAAAGTTTGTTTTTTACAAGCACACAAATACCTAAAAGAGTATTTATTGATCATGAACTTAGGGTTTATGATATTGTTGTTGGATATATGAGTGAAGCAGAAATAAAATTGAAAATTGATGAAATGTTAGACCTAATCGAGGAATAGATTTATGTATAGAAAAATATTTATACTTATTTTAATATCTTTTTTATTTAGTGTTGATTATCAAACTGAAATTCAACCAATATTTGATAATAATTGTGGTT
>CAYVBB010000061.1:0-8019 GCA_964448515.1 uncultured bacterium
TATATGTAATGGTTTTGCTAATGAAATAACATTTAAGTATTTTGATTTAAATATACTATTTTGTTTTTTTAACCAATCCCAATCAATACTTTGTTTTGCATATTTTTTTCTAAACGTGAAATATCCAATTCTTAAATTTGTTATATTTTGAAAAAAATGGCTACCAAAAGATGGATCAGGGTCTAATTCATCAATTCCTATTTCTATTATTGCTTTTACATGATTAATTTGCTCCCAATTAACTGGAATTCCAAGCCAAGGATCAGATGTTCCCCATCTACCTGGTCCTATTAATAAATATTTTTTTTTATGTCCTAAATTCTGATTGATATTACCAATTTCTTTGGCAATATTTTTAGTATTCTCTCTTTTGAAATTATCAGGTTCAATATATACGATATGTGATATTGAATTTATTTCACCATTTCCTAGAACTTGTTCGCTATAACATAGAGAAATATCTTTATTTTGATAATTTTTTATATTTAATTCTTCATTTTTAATGCCAATAACCATAGGCTTTAATTGTAATAGGCAAAATTCATCTTTTCTATTATCATTTAAATTTATTGCAAATTCAATTTCTACAGGACATCCGAGTGCTTTTTCTCCTAATGACATGATATTATCTATTAAATTTGTTAAAGGGAATCTGTTGTATTTTATGATGTTTGCAAAAGTGAGAACTCTTGTGCCAGAATATTTTAATGAATCTCTTACTATATTATCTTTAGTAATTGTACTAGCAATATTTGAAAGTTCACCATCAGATTCTGCTATAGATAAATCAAATTTTTTGAGATTTTTTGTTTCACCAAATTTTAAAGGATTTTTCCCTTCATTCATATCTAAAGCATAAAATTTATTTTGAGAGTTATTAATTGTAGACTTAATTGAATAATATTGAGATAATATTTTAGGATATTTTGGAGAAAAACGTAGAGATTTTTCTCCATCAACTATTGTTTTTCCTAAACCTAATGCTGTAAATATTATTCCTTCATTTCTTTTCATGTATGAAACAGGATAATAATTGTAGCTTTGAGCAACACCGCTAAAACTTGGATAAAATAACTCATTATGTTTTTTACCAGCAAGCTCCATTATAATTACACCCATTTTTTCTTCTTCTAATCTATGATCAGAATTATTTAGTAAAGATTTTGGGTTTTGAAAAAATGTTGAGGCATATACCCTTTTTATAGCTTCTACAAGTTGATCGAATCTCTCTGTCTTTGATTTATTTGAATTAGGAAGCATAAATGTACTATATATACCTGCTAATGGTTTATATTGAGAATCTTCTAATAAACTTGATGATCTGATTGCTAGTGGGTAGTCTATATTATTAATTATATCTTTTAGTACTTTTATAAGGTTTTTGGGTAGTCTTGATTTTAGGAATTTGTCTAATATTTTTTTATTATTTTTAATATTCAAAGCTATTTCCCATAGATTATTTGATTCCATAAACGAATCAAATTCATCAGTTCCAATTGCTATAATTTTAGGGACTCTTATACTTACTTTAGAATATTTTGATTTAAATGATGTTTTATTTAAGAGTTTATTTGCAAATGCTAATCCTCTAGCTTTTCCACCTAATGAGCCTGACCCAATTTGAATAAAATTATGGGAGAAATCATTAATTTTTTTTGAAAATTCTACAATCTTAGTTTTAGCTGATATATTGATATTCTCTGATAATAGATCTAAATAATGTTCTTTTCTTTTATCAATATTTTTAAAATCATTTTTCCTTATTTTTCTAAAACTAGAAGATAGTTTGAATTCTCCTCTTGTTGCTAACCAATTTGAAATATGATTTTTTGATGCATGAAATTTTATTGAATTACTTTTAATCTTTTTTATTTTAGATATTAGATCATTTATGTTTTTTGCTTTATTAATAACCTTCCCTTTTGGAGATCTAAATTTAAAGTCTCCAAATCCTAATTCATCTATCATGAAATTCTGTAATTCCTTAAATAAAACAGTAGAATTTTTTTGAATTACTTTTATAGACGATTCTTTTAATTTTTTTGGAATATTTTTTTCTGTTGTTTGTAAAATGATTGGGATAGCAGAATCTATTTTATTTAAATAATTAATCAATTTTAGACCTGATAAATAGTGTTTATCTTTTTTATATGGATATCTTAAATCAGAGATTATTCCAAGAATATTGAATCTATACTTGTTAATATATTTTATAGCATCATCATAATTTTTTAATAAGATGATTTTTGGCCTTGCTCTCATATGAAGTATTTTTTGAGAATTATTTAAACTTTTATCAATCAATTTTTTTGTATTGGAAATAATTTCTTTATATAGAACTGGAAGAATACTTGAATAATACCGGGGATTATCTTCTATAAATAAAACGGTTCTAACATCTGCAGTTTTAACATCTTTAGAAATATTTTTTTTATCTTCAATAGATTTTATAACAGCGGGGAATACATTTGAATTCCCTGACCAGATAAAAATTTCATCAAATATATTTTGATCATGTAAAGTTATATCTTTTAATTCTGATTGATCAAACGCAAGTAGAACAAGTGGTTTTTTAGGGTATAGTTTTTTTATTTTTTGACTGAATTTTATTGGGTCCATATCAGAAATTCTCATCATGATTATTATGATATCAAAAAACCTTTTATTAATTATTTCTGTAGCCTCTTTTGCTGATTGTGCATTCCATACTCTTGGAGCATAGCTTAAATTCATTCCAATATATTCAGATAATATTTGCTCTGTTAATTTTCCATCTTCTTCAAGAATAAATGCATCATAGGGACTAGAAACCAATAAGATTTTATGAATGCGATATTGCATTAAATCTTGATATCCCCAATTGTTATTTTTTTGTTTAGATATCATTGTCTATATATGAGATAATTTTTTTAAAATTATTAGATATAAAATCAGCTTTATTATTTAATGACTTTCGATTAATATTTTCAGTAAACTGTATGAATGTTTTTGCATTTCCATCTTTTTTTACTTCATAATCTGTATAACCATCACCAATAATTATATTGTTACCTGAAATATTTTTAACAATTAAATTTTTGCCATTATTTTGAGATAATGGATTGTTTTTATCTATATATATTTTATTATTATTATATATAAATGTATTTGCATAAATATGTTTTTCTGATATATTAAACTCAGCTACCAATGGAGTAATAATTTCTTTAAATCCTCCAGATACTATAAAGCAATTTTTATTATATGATTTGAAAAAGTTTTTATTTTCAAGAAAACTATTTGAAATCTGTGATTTCAAAAATTCTATGGTTTTATTAATATCATCAATTGTCGGATTTATTAATTGTATTCTTTTATCTAGCGCTTCTGAAAAGGGGATATCACCTCTCATAGCCTTATTTGTAATATCTTTTATTTGGTTTAATATTTGAATTTTATTGCTTTTATTGGATAATGAAAAATCCGCTAAAATCTCAATTGTTTCAACTTTAACAAAGGTACTATCAAAATCAATAATTAAGTTAATTTTATTGTTCATATAAATAGATATTTACATAATAATTTTAGTTACATGTTGTAATAATATACTTTTTATTCAATTATGGTATAATTTTATAACTTTATTTAAAGTTTAAAGGGAGAAAATTTGAGGCTCAAAACAGTAATTGTATTTTTATTTATTAATTTTATTTTATGTAATAATTTTCTAATTAATGACAACCCTACTTTAACAAGCACTAGTATTTCTTTTAATATTGGAGAATACTCTATAGAGGAAAAAGGTGATTATAAAGAAATATTAACTACTTCAGATGGTAGTATTGATAGATATGGTGAGCCTGATTTACCTCAGTTTAGTTTTAATTATGCAATAGAGAATAATAAAAGTTATAGTGTTGAATATGATATTTTAGAATATGATACCTATACAGATATTAATTTATATCCAGCCCAAAAGCATAATATTAATAATCAAATTACTAAAAATAGTGCATTATATTCTTCAAATACATCATACCCCGATAAAAATTTAGAGTATACGATTCAATCATTAAGAGGCTATGAAATGCTAAGTATTTCATTTGTTCCATTTGAGTATAACCCACAAACAAAAGAATTAAAAGTTTATAGAAATGTTAGTATTATTATTTCTGAGATAGATGAATTAAGGATTTCAAATAATATAAGTAAAGGCTCAAAAATATTTGAAAATATGTATAAAAATATGATAATTAATGATAATGATTATACAGATTCTAGAAGTTTACAAAATCCATCAATTTTATATATTTGTGGTGGGAATGTAGCTACAACTGATTACAATACATTCTTTAAACCTCTAGTTGAATGGAGGAGGCAACAAGGCTTTGAAGTAGAAGTTGTATCAGTTGATGATATAGGTAATTCTACAACATCAATAAAAAATTACATTTCAAATTTGTATTATAATGCAAATAATCCTCCGGAATTCGTTTGTTTAGTTGGAGATGCAAATGGAAGTATAGATGTAAATACATATATTGCATCTGGAGGAGGAGGAGGATGGTGGGGTGATTCTGCCAGTGGTGAAGGTGATTATCCTTATACTTTATTAGAAGGTAATGATTTATTATCAGATATTGTAATTGGAAGGATGTCTGTTAGTAATAATGGAGAGTTGTTAACAGTAGTAACTAAAATTATAGGTTATGAGAAAAACTATTCTAATGATACAGATTGGATGAGTACAGCGGCGTTAGTAGGTGATCCCTATGACTCTGGAATATCGACTGTAATTACTAATGAATATATAAATACTTTATTTGATATACATGGTGGAATTACTGATGTTAGAACACAATATAGTGGGAGTGGTTTTGATTCTTTTATGAGAGATCAAATTAATGATGGAGTTTCTTATTTAAATTATAGAGGATTCTATGGTTTTAGTAACTTTACACAGTCAGATGTCAATGCATTAAGCAATGGATTTAAATTACCTTTTTTAACAACTTTAACCTGTGATACGGGATCTTTTGAATCTGATAATTCATGTATTGTAGAATCATTATTTAGAGCTGGTTCGGTTGCAAGTCCAAAAGGAGCGATTGCAGCAATTGGTACAGCTCAGCCATATACTCATACTGCTTTTAATAATATTGTTAATATGGGAATGTATGATGGGATATTTTTATATGATGCTAAGACTGCAGGAGAAGCTCTAAATTATGGAAGACTAGCTTTAAATGAAATTTATCCACAAAATCCAAATGATAATGTATATTTATTTTCTACTTGGAATAGCTTAATGGGAGACCCCTCAACTCAATTATGGACATCATCACCTAAACAACTAATAGTTAATCATAATGAAACAATCAGTAATGGTTCAAGTAATTTCCAGGTTGAAATATTAAATGATTTTGGAGTGCCTCAATCAGATGTGCTAGTAACATTATATAAACCAGGATTGAGTACTCCTGATTTACAGATAACATCCTTATCAAACGATGAAGGCATAGCAGATTTTATTATAGAAGATTATAGTAGTGGATCAGTATTTGTAACATCAAGATGCCAAAATTGTATTCCTGTTGAAACAACAGTTAGCATATCTTCAAGTTCTTCAGAACTAAATATTTTAAATAGTTCAATTAATATAGATGATGCTCAAGGAGGTAATGGGGATGGTGTTTTAAACCCTGGAGAAACAGCGGAGTTAAGTTTTAATATAGAAAATTTATCATCTGAAAGTTTTATTTATTCTTTTTTTGAATTAAGTAGTTTATCTGATAAAATCATTATTACAGATGGTGAATTGATAGAAAATATATCACCTAATAATTTTCAAGATGGGATTACTGAAGTTGGTAGTTTTGAAATTGTTGTTTTAGAAAATTTTTCAATTAATGATGATGCAGGTTTGAGACTTTCAGTTGCCTCATCAGATCAAGAAAGTCAAATTTGGGATTTTGTAATTCCTGTAAATGTAGTTGCTGGAGATATTATAATTGAGGCAATTGTAGTTAATGATGATAATAATAATGGGATATTAGATAGAGGAGAAAATTCTTCGCTAATTTTTGAATTATCTAATACTGGTTTAGTTGATTTAGAAGATATAACGGCAAGTTTAGATTTTTCTGCTTCAATTTTAGGAATAAGTGGATATCAAATTACATTTCCTAATTCAGTTACAGGCCAAACTGTTCAATCAAATGAATTATTAAATGTCTCTATAAATGAGAATTTAACAAATGGTCTTATGGTATCTATCCCCATTAATATTTCTACAACAAGTGGATTTTCTTCATCTAAAGTGATACAATTGCAAATTGGAGAAGTATCTGTTACAGACCCTTTAGGACCTGATAGTTATGGATATTTCATATACGATCAAAATGATGACTATGAATTAGCTCCTGATTATGATTGGATTGAAATAGATCCTAATTATGGTGGTGATGGTGAAGAACTTAATGAAATTAGTGATAATGGTGATAATAGTGATGATGTTACTACAATTGATCTGCCTTTTGATTTTACATTTTATGGAATTGATTATGATAGATTAAGTATTTGTTCAAATGGTTGGATTGCTTTTGGTGAAACAGATATGAGATCATTTAGAAATTATACTTTGCCTGGTCCTGGTGGTCCACCTAAGATGGTCGCGGTATTTTGGGATGATTTAATGACTACTGGTGGTGGTGATGTAATTACATATTATGATCAATTGAATGATTATTTTATAGTCGAATGGTCAGATGTTAGAACTTTTTATAATAATTCACTTGAGTCATTTCAGGTAATATTATATAATACTGATTCACAAACTGTAACTGGTGATGATGAAATAAAAATACAGTTTAAAGAATTTAATAATAATAGTGTCGGAGATTATCCTGTGGGTAATTATGATGGAGCGGTTGTACATGGACAGTATTGCACTGTTGGAATTGAAAATCACCTTTCTAATGATGGTTTACAATATACATATAACAATACTTATCATCCATCATCAATGCCATTATCGGATCAAACCGCACTATTTATAACAACAGGTAATCCTTATTTATATGCAACTCCTGAGCCGGTATATAGTGATGATAATTTTTCATTTGATTTACAACCTGATGATCAATTTGATTTTGATTTAAGTATTTTAAATGAAGGGGAAGAGGGTTCTATTTTTATTTATGAAACGAAGCTTTCATCTTATTATTCTTCAGTAACTGAAATTGATGATTATGGTTATTCTTGGACTAAATCTAGTGTAGATGACATGGTGGATTACGAATGGATTGATATATCTAATAATAATACTGTTTTAGCAATGCCAGATAATGATTCAGGGTCAATTGCTAATATTAATTTCCCATTTCCATTTTATGATAATAATTATAGTTTTTGTGCTGTAATGGCAAATGGATGGATTTCTTTTGGTGCAACTAGTGAAGCTTGGAATAATCAATCTGTATTTGATCAAGATTCACCAAGAGGCGCAATTTTTGCATTTTGGGATGATTTAAATCCTGAAAATGATGAAAATAATTCTGGTCAAGGACAAATTAAGTACCATTCTAATAGTGAAAGAACAGTTATTTGGTATGATAATGTTATTCATTGGTCAGGTGATGATAGGATATTTGATTTTCAGGTCGTTTTATATCCATCAGGCCAAATAAAAATTAATTATAGAGAAATGATAGGGGATACAGGTTCAGCTACTATAGGGATGATAGATAATAATGGTAATTTTGGTTTGGAATCTATTTATAATGATGATGATTTTATGGAAGATAATATGTCAGTTGTTTTTAGTTTAGCGCCATCCTGGGTTGATATTTATTCAAATAGCTCAGGTCAAGTACCTTATAATGAATCAATAACTGTAGAATTAGAATTAAATTCACAAGGATTAGACTATAATGAATACAAGTCATTTTTAGTAGTTGAATCTAGCTCTCTAGATCAAAACATGGTTATTCCTATTGATTTATTAGTATCTGATAATGGTATGATGCTTGGTGATATAAA